>JAYUQF010000372.1:0-9964 GCA_043756885.1 Pseudomonadota bacterium | reverse complement strand
CGCCCTGGTGGGCGGCGCTCCACAGCCCTGATACCTTGGCGGCCCTGCGTTTGACTTTATTGGCTGCCGCCATCGCGGTACCGGCCAATCTCGTTTTTGGGGTGTGCGCCGCATGGGCCGTGACCAAGTTCGAGTTCAAGGGCAAGCAGCTTCTGATCAGTCTGATCGACTTGCCCTTCGCCGTGTCCCCGGTTATAGCAGGACTAATTTATGTATTGATCTTCGGTGCCCACGGTTGGTTCGGCCCGTTGTTGGCGGACCATCATCTGAAAATCATCTTCGCTGTGCCTGGTATTGTCCTCGCCACTATCTTTGTCACCTTTCCTTTTATTGCGCGCGAACTCATTCCCGTCATGCAAGAGCAAGGCACGGACGAAGAGGAAGTTGCCGCCACTCTCGGTGCAAGTGGTTGGCAGATCTTCCAGCGCGTAACCTTACCGAACATCCGCTGGGCGCTGCTTTACGGTGTTATTTTGTGCAACGCGCGCGCGATGGGCGAATTCGGTGCGGTGTCGGTTGTCAGCGGACATATTCGTGGCCTGACCAATACGTTGCCGCTGCACGTCGAGATCCTCTACAACGAATATAACTTTGTAGCGGCCTTCGCCAGTGCGTCGATTCTGCTGCTGCTGGCGTTGGTCACGCTGCTAGTAAAAGCCATCCTCGAAGCGCGTGCCGCAACGGCACAGCGTAAGAGCCACCAAGCCCAGGAATCCAGCCCATGAGCGTTACCATCGAAGGTGTCAGCAAGCACTTTGTCGGCTTCCATGCTTTGAACGATGTAAGTCTTGAAGTGCCGAGCGGTGGCCTGGTGGCTTTGCTTGGACCCTCAGGATGTGGCAAGACCACGCTATTGCGGATCGTCGCCGGACTTGATCGTGCCGACCAGGGACATATCGCCTTCGACGGCGAGGACATGACGGGCGTTCACGCACGCGATCGTCGCATCGGCTTCGTATTTCAACATTACGCATTGTTCAAGCACATGAGCGTGCACGACAACATCGCCTTTGGTCTGACTGTTCGCCCGCGCCGTCTGCGACCAAACAAGGCGACTATCGCCGCGCGCGTGGGTGAACTGCTCGAACTGGTACAACTAGAGAATCTCGGCAACCGTTATCCCAGTCAGCTTTCTGGTGGGCAACGTCAGCGCGTGGCGCTGGCCCGCGCGTTGGCCGTAGAGCCCCGTGTGCTGCTGCTCGACGAACCCTTTGGCGCACTCGATGCGCGGGTGCGCAAAGAACTGCGACGTTGGTTGCGCCAGTTGCATGACGCCCTGCATGTCACCAGTGTGTTTGTCACCCACGATTTGGACGAGGCACTGGAAGTGGCTGACCAGGTAGTGGTGATGAATGCCGGGCGCATCGAACAGCAGGGCACGCCGCAACAGCTCTGCGCACAACCCGCTTCACCCTTCGTACGGGAATTCTTCGACGGCGCAACGCTGGCACCCCGGATGGTCTGAATAGGCGTTCCGAACAAACGGGCGAGTGCCCTTGTGTGTCTTCGTCACCCGCTGCACCATAGCTCGCATTTATTACTACCGGCGGAGACTTATGCCATGTCCATGGACGTTATCGACTACGAAATTTTTGGCGACGACATGCAGTACGTCGAAATTGAACTCGATCCCGGCGAGGCGGCGGTCGGCGAAGCAGGTGCCATGATGATGATGCAGGATGGCATCGAAATGGACACGGTATTCGGTGACGGCTCGCGTGCTGGCGAGACCAGTGGGCTCATGGGCAAGCTGATGGGTGCGGGCAAGCGGCTGGTTACTGGCGAATCGCTGTTTACCACCATCTATCACAACGAATCCCAGCTCAAGCGACGGGTGGCCTTTGCGGCGCCCTATCCGGGCCGCATCGTGCCCATTAATCTCAAGGAGATGGGCGGCACCTTCATCTGTCAGAAAGATGCCTTTCTGTGTGCGGCACGAGGTGTGTCCTTAGGCATCGCTTTTCAGAAGAAACTCGGCACGGCCTTGTTCGGTGGCGAAGGTTTCGTGATGCAAAAGCTTGACGGCGACGGCCTGGCCTTTGTGCATGCCGGTGGCACTCTGGCCGAACGTCACTTGGGTCCAGGCGAAGTACTGCGCGTCGACACCGGATGTGTGGTGGGTTTTCAGCCCAGTATTACCTTTGATATTCAGTATGTCGGCAAATTGAAGTCCGCCATATTTGGCGGCGAAGGACTGTTTTTTGCGACGCTGCGGGGGCCGGGACAGGTCTGGCTGCAGTCTTTGCCGATCTCGCGCTTGGCCGGGCGTGTACTTGCCTATGCACCGCGGGCCGGTGGTGGTCGCGAAGAAGGCTCTTTACTCGGCATCTTCGGTAATGTGCTTGATGGTGACAATCGTTGATGGCGCGATGTTCGTTGTGATGGTGCGGCCCGGGCCTGGTCGCCAGCGGCGCCGAGGTGAACGCCACCTGCGCTAGCAGGTGTGCAGCAGGGGGGCATTGTGCGGCGAACTCCCATCGCGCGCGCACGCCACTCGCGCAGTGATCCATCCGCCGCGTAACAACGTAGCCCAAGCCCAGGGTGGTACGGCGGTGGTGCAACAACCATACTACGCCCCCCCCACAGAACCACCCGCA
This sequence comes from Pseudomonadota bacterium, assembly GCA_043756885.1. Taxonomy (GTDB): domain Bacteria; phylum Pseudomonadota; class Gammaproteobacteria; genus JADJYF01. The sequence continues at coordinate 7,367 of JAYUQF010000372.1, read as the reverse complement.
ACGCGGCACTCGCCGACATGAACGACCTTTCCAAATTGAGTATCGACCGCGACGCTAAGCGCTGCGCAGCGCCTGCGCGGCGCAGCGCCGGACGTTGGCCGTGGCTGGTGCTGCTAGTAGCGCTGATGGCAGCGGCGGTGTGGTTTTATAAAGACGGTTTGAGTGGCGTTACTGAGGTTGAGGTCGGCACCGTCAGTGCTGCTTTTCCCTCGGCGGCGGTCACCCTGTTTAATGCCACCGGTTATGTTGTGCCCCAAACCAAAGCCGATGTTGCTTCCAAGGCCACCGGTCGGCTCGAAACATTGGAAGTGGTGGAAGGTAGCGTCGTTAAAAAAGACCAAGTCATCGCGCGCCTGGAGAGCGCCGACGTCGTCGCGAGTCTGCAACGTGCCGAGGCCGATGCCAGTGCTGCCGTAGCCGCCATTGAAGAAGCGCGCGCGCGTCATGCTCAAGCCCAGGCCAAGGTCGCTGAAATCGGTGCTGAGGTGAACGAAGCCGAACGGGCTTTGCGGCGCGCCAAACAATTGCAGGAAAAACGTTTTATCAGCGACGACGTCTACGACGTGGCACTGGGTCGTCGTGACCGCGCCTTGGCCGTCAAAGCCAGCGCTATCGCCGCGGTGGCTGCGGCACAAGCGGCTATCAGTGCCAGCGAAGCCCGTTCTAATGCCGCGCGCGCACAAGCCAACGAGGCACGCGTGGCCGTTGAATACACTTTGATCCGTGCGCCCTTTGCCGGCGTGGTGTTAAAAAAAGGCGCTGACATCGGCGACGTGCTGGCGCCGTTTGCCGCAGCGACTTCATCCAAAGGTGCAGTGGTGACGATGGCCGATCTCAACACGCTGCAGGTCGAGGCCGACATTGCCGAATCCAATTTGACAGCGGTACACGCCGGCCAGCCGTGCGAGATCCAACTCGATGCCCTGCCCGATGTGCGGTTGCTCGGCGAAGTTGGCATGGTGGTGCCGACGGTTGACCGTACCAAGGCTACGGTGATGGCCAAAGTGCGTTTTGTCGATCGCGATCCGCGTGTATTGCCCGATATGAGTGCGCGGGTGGCCTTTTTATCCAAGGCACTAGCTCCGGCTGAGCAGCAGGCGCGCACGGCGGTCGCGCAGAGTGCTGTAATTAAACGCGACGGTAAAGAAATAGTATTCCGTGTGGATGCAGAGCAGGTGGTCGCAGTCACGCTCGCGCCGGGCGCGACCCTTGGAGACCTGCGTGAAGTGGGTGATAGCTTACAGCCGGGCGACAAAATTGTGCTTCATCCGGCGGCCGATCTGCAAGATGGCGCACGGGTGAAGATCAGCGCTGCCATCAAGTGAGACCGCGCTGCATCGGATCAGGCCCGCCCACGTGAGCGTCATTGTCGAGATCGCCAATCTGCGTAAGTCCTATCGGCGCGGAGATCAGATTGTGTCGGTATTACAGGACATCAATCTCAATCTCGAACGGGGTGAGTTTGTGGCCTTGATGGGGCCGTCGGGCTCTGGCAAATCGACCTTGCTCAATCTGATTGCCGGCATCGACAGTCCCGATAGCGGCCGGCTTGAAATTGAAGGTATCGACATCACCGGCATGGGCGAAGCTGAACTGGCGCGCTGGCGTGCCGACCATGTCGGTTTCATCTTTCAGTTTTATAACCTCATGCCGGTGCTGTCGGCGTTTGAGAACGTTGAGTTACCGTTGTTATTAACGCACCTTAATCGTCGCGAACGACGTGAGCACGTTGACCTTGTTCTGGAGTTGGTCGGCCTCACTGATCGCGCTGAGCACTTTCCTGCGCAATTGTCCGGTGGGCAGCAGCAGCGTGTCGCCATCGCCCGTGCGCTGGTCAGTGACCCCACCATTATTGTGGCCGACGAACCAACGGGCGATCTGGATCGCGCTTCAGCGCGCGAGATCCTCGACCTGCTGGAGTCCCTGAACGAGCGACTCTATAAAACCATCATCATGGTGACCCACGATCATATTGCTGCCGAGCGCGCCAATATCGTGCGGCACCTGGACAAGGGTGTGCTGACTGACCACGTCGAACGTCCACGTCCGCGCGGCAAACACTGACCCCATGTGGCCCTTCCTGTTGCGACTGATATTACGCAATTGCCTGCGTCACCCATTGCGTACTTCGCTGACCGTGCTGGGGATTGTTGTCGCTATCACCGCATTTGGTCTGCTGCGCACCACCATCGATGCCTGGTATGCCGGCGCGGATGCCTCGTCGGCCTCACGCTTGATCGTGCGCAACAAAAACTCGCTGACGTTTTCCCTGCCGCTGTATTACCGTGGCCGCATTGAGCAGCTTGAAGGTGTGAAATCGGTCAGTTACGCCGACTGGTTTGGCGGTATCTACATCGCACCGAAGAATTTTTTTCCACGATTTGCCGTCGAGCCACGCAGCTACTTCGAGCTTTATCCAGAATTTGTGGTGCCACCTGAGCAGATGAAGGCATTTTTGCTTGACCGCCGCGGGGCTATTGTCGGGCGCAAAACCGCCGAAAAATACGGCTTTAAGATCGGCGATCAGATCCCGATTATCGGGGACATTTTTCCCGGCAATTGGAGTTTTGTTTTGCGCGGTATCTATCACGGCGCCGACAGCAAAACCGACGAGTCGCAGTTTTTCCTGCAGTGGGACAATCTCAATGAAACCATGAAAAAGCTGGCGCCGGACCATGCTAACGAGGTTGGCATCTTCCTCATCGCGCTCGACCAGCCCGAGGATGCACCGCTGATTGCGCAACGCGTTGACAAGCTGTTTGCCAATTCTCGCGCCGAAACTTTAACGGAGACCGAAAAAGCATTTCAGCTCAGCTTTGTCGCCATGACCGAAGCGATATTGACTGTCATTCAAATCGTCTCGTTTCTTATCATCGTTATCATCATGGCGGTGATGGCTAATACCATGGCCATGACCGCGCGGGAGCGACGCAGTGAATACGCGACGCTGAAAGCAATCGGCTTTAATGACAGCCATGTGGTCGCCCTGATTGCCGGCGAGTCATTGTTGATTTCGCTCGGCGCAGGAGCGATCGGCATCTGGCTGCTGTATCCCCTGGCCGAGTGGGTGGGGCAGCGCTTCGGATCAATATTTCCCATCTTCCTGGTCGCGCCGCGCACACCCTTGCTGGCGGCGGCTATGGCCTTATTGATCGGCGTGGTGGCGGCCATTGCACCATCGTGGCGGGCATCGACCCTCAAGGTTGCGGAGGGCTTCCGTGGTATCGGATAGGGCCCGGGCGGAGTACGGCCGATGAATGGTGTGCCGCTGTCGTACATTTTTCGCAATCTGTGGGTGCGCAAACTGACCACGCTGTTGACGGCCGGTGGCATGGCTTTGGTGGTGTTTGTGTTCGCCGCCGTATTAATGCTGGCGGCAGGGCTGGAAAAGACCCTGGTGCAGACCGGCAGTTATGACAACGTGGTGGTTATACGCCGCTCTGCCCAGACTGAGATTCAGAGCGGTATCGACCGTCAGCAGGCGGCATTAATCGCCGCCCGACCAGAGATTGCACTGAACGCCGATGGTGGCAACGCTGTGTCGAAAGAAGTGGTGGTGTTGGTGGTCATGCCCAAACGTGGCAGTAACAAACCGTCCAATGTCACCATTCGGGGTTTGTCACCACGCGGCATCAGTTTGCGGCCCCAGGTGCGCATCACCGCCGGCCGCATGTTTAAGCCGGGCAGCGCGGAAGTGGTCGCCGGTTTACGCATTGCGCGTGGTTTTCAGGGCGCGCGTATCGGCGAGACCCTGACCTTGGCGGGCAAAACCTGGACCGTGGTCGGCACCTTCGATGGCGAGGGCAGCGGTTTTGCTTCCGAATTGTGGGGTGATGTTGATCAAATGATGCAGGCATTTGATCGCAGCGTTTATTCTTCGGTGATCTTCAAACTGGCATCGGGCACTGACTTCGAAAACGTGCGGCGTGCGCTGGAAGACGACCAAAGACTCACCATCGAAGCGCAACGCGAGACCCTGTTTTACGCCAAGCAGTCGGAGATGATGTCGAGCTTTTTATCGGTGCTCGGTTCGATCCTGAGCACGATCTTCTCTGTCGGCGCGATCATCGGCGCCATGATTACCATGTATGCGGCGGTTGCCAGCCGTACGGCTGAAATCGGCACACTGCGAGCGCTCGGTTTTAAACGCAGGAATATCCTCGCAGCCTTTCTCATGGAATCGTTGTTGCTGAGCCTGGTTGGCGGTGTAGTCGGCCTGGGCCTTGCGTCTTTTCTGCAGTTCTACACCATCTCCACCATGAACTGGCAGACCTTCGCCGAGCTGGCGTTTACCTTCAGCATGAATACGCGGGTGGTTATCGAGGCCTTGTTGTTTTCGCTGTTCATGGGACTGGCAGGTGGTTTCCTGCCGGCGATCCGGGCTGCACGCCTGGACATTGTCGCGGCTTTGCGCTCAGTGTAGCTGTGCGCCATCACGGCGCATGACTACGCAGCTTTGCACGCTTGCAGGGCAGCCCGTCTCGTTGTGTTGACACCGCTATGCTGGCCGCTGGTCTTGGCAGGCGACGCTGCTACCATGGGCTTTAACACGTGTCTGCATCGCTATCGGTTATCGAGGTCTTCATGCCATCCGCCACTACCAAATCGCGCCATCCATCCGTGAAACAAGAGGGTGGTGATGCGGCCACAAAAAACCGCCCGCTAGTAGAAGATATTCGACTTCTGGGGCGCATTCTCGGTGAGGTCATCCACGAGCAAGAGGGCAAAGGCGCTTTTGAGCTGGTGGAGCGCGTGCGTCAGCTGTCGGTTGCTTATCGCTTGAAGCGCGATGCCCAGGCGGGGCGAGCGCTGGATAGATTGCTCAAGAACCTGAGCGCTGATCAGACCGTCAGTGTTATTCGCGCCTTCAGCTACTTTTCGCACTTGGCCAACATCGCCGAAGATCGCCACCACGTGCGGCGTCGCGAGTTTCATGAACGCCAGGGGCATTTACAGGAAGGCTCCCTGGCTTTGTGTTTCGAACGCCTGGCCAAGGCCGAGGTGCGCGCGGCCGACATCGTGCGCCTGCTCAATAGCGCCTACATCTCGCCGGTGCTCACCGCCCATCCGACCGAAGTGCAACGCAAGAGCATTCTGGATGCAGAGCACGCGATCGCAGGTCTGATCGGGGCGCGCGATGGCTTGAAAACCGCGCGCGAGATCGCGGACAACGAAGCCCTGCTGCGCGCACGTGTCACGCAACTGTGGCAGACCCGCATGCTGCGCACCGCGAAACTGACGGTCGCTGATGAGATAGAAAACGCCTTGTCCTACTACCAGACTACGTTTCTGCGCCAGATCCCGCGACTTTATCGCGAGCTTGAGCACGCGCTGCCGGGCCACGACATCGCGCCGTTTTTCCGTATGGGTAACTGGATAGGCGGTGATCGCGACGGCAATCCCAATGTTTCAGCCGCGACACTGGCGATGGCATTGCGGCGTCAAAGTGAAACCGTGCTGCGCTTCTATCTGACCGAAGTGCATGAGCTTGGCGCCGAGCTGTCGTTGTCCGCGCTGTTGTGTCCGGTGAGTGCCGATATGCTCGCGCTGGCGGCGCGTTCCCCTGATCAGAGTGTGCATCGTGAGGACGAGCCCTATCGTCGCGCGTTGGTCGGTATTTACGCGCGCCTGGCGGCGACCTTGCACGAATTGACCGGTACCGAAGCGCTGCGCCATGCGGTGTCCCCGCAAGATCCCTACCGTCTCGCCGAGGAATTTTTCGACGACTTGCGTGTGATCGAAGCGTCGCTACGTGCTCACCACGCCGACGCCCTGGTTGCGCCACGGCTCGCGCCGCTGCTGCGTGCGGTACAGGTGTTTGGTTTTCACTTGGCCACGGTCGATTTACGCCAGAGTTCAGACCAACACGAGGTGGTGGTCGCCGAGTTGCTGGCAGTGGCACGTATTGAAGACGCTTATGGCGCTTTGGCCGAAGAGGCCAAACGCAGCCTGTTATTGCGCCTGCTCGGTGAAGCCCGGCCACTGCGGGTGCGCGCCGCTTTGTATTCACAACACAGCCAGGACGAGCTCGCGATATTCGAAGCGGTCAGTGCGATGCGCGCACTCTATGGCGCTGCGGCGCTCAAGCACTACATCATTTCCCATACTGAAGACGTCAGCGATCTGCTGGAAGTGCTGCTGCTGTTTAAAGAAACAGGGATCCTGCGCGGCGCTTTGGGCGAAGATGCGCTGAGTGATCTGATCGTCGTGCCGCTGTTCGAGACCATTGCCGACCTGCGCCTCGCGCCAGCCATCATGCAGGCGTTTTTCGATTTACCCGGCGTGACGGCGATGGTTGTGGCGTCCGGGCGCGAACAGGACGTTATGCTCGGTTATAGCGACAGCAACAAAGACGGCGGCATGTTTACCAGTAACTGGGAGCTGTACCGCGCGGAAGAAGGGTTGGTGGCTTTATTCAGTGGGCTGCAAGCCGCGCACGGAATACGCCTGCGTTTGTTCCACGGCCGCGGCGGCACGGTGGGGCGCGGTGGTGGCCCGAGCTACCAGGCCATCCTCGCTCAGCCACCCGGGACCGTGAACGGACAAATTCGTCTGACCGAACAGGGCGAAGTGATCGCTTCGAAATACGCCCATCCCGAAATCGGTTTACGCAATCTCGAAACGCTGGTGGCGGCAACCTTGGAAGCCTCCTTGCTCCATCCCACCCGCAGCGCGCCGCGCGACTATCTACAGGCGGCCGATCAGATCAGCGGGATCAGTCAGGCCGCTTATCGCAAGCTGGTTTACGATACCCCGGTTTTTACCGACTACTTTTTCAGTGCAACACCCATTCGCGAAATTGCCGAGCTGAATATCGGCTCGCGCCCGGCATCGCGCAAAGCAACGCGCGCGATTGAAGATCTGCGCGCCATCCCTTGGAGTTTCAGTTGGGGTCAGTGCCGCGTGGCGCTGCCAGGCTGGTTTGGTTTTGGCTCGGCCATCGAAGAATTTCTCGGGCGGCAGTCCAGTGAGCGCAAGGTGCGCCTGAGTTTGTTGCAGAGCATGCACAAACGCTGGCCATTTTTTCGCACGCTGCTGTCGAACCTCGACATGGTGCTGGCCAAAACCGATCTGGCCATCGCCGCGCGTTATGTAGAGCTGGTGGAAGACAAAAAGGTTGGCCGGCGCATTTTCAGCCAGATAGAAGCGGAGTGGACACGCACCAGTGAAGCCCTGTCTTTGATCACCGGTGAGAAACAACGACTGGCATCAAATCCATCCCTGGCGCGGTCCATCGAGTACCGGTTTCCTTACCTCGACCCGCTGAACCATCTACAGGTGGAATTGATGCGCCGTTACCGGCAGCGGCGTGAAGACGATCCCGATACGGAGCGTGTGCGGCGCGGGATCCATATCTCAATTAACGG
>JAYUQF010000371.1:0-9982 GCA_043756885.1 Pseudomonadota bacterium | reverse complement strand
CGTCTACCGCCGTTTTGATCTGCTCAGGATCAACCGGCGTCGATGGCAGCTTGGCCCGCGCGATTTCATAGCGCTGAGTGTAAAAACTCGCCTTCTGTGTGGCGTCCAACGCCTGCTGTTTAAAATTCACACCCTCGATGAAGTTAATGCCGCTCCAGCCGCCACTGACCAATACCAACATTAAACTAGCCGTCGCCAGCGCGATGCGAAGGCGATAAAGGGTGTAGTACTGGGTCTCCTCGGCACGCGCATAGTGGTTGGGCGGCACCTCGCTCGCGAGCAGCCGGGCAAACAATACATCGCTGAAGTGCCCGCCCACCTCACCACTCAAATTCACGCGAGCAGCGACTTGCTCAACATCGAGCAGGACAAATTTTTCGTTGTCGGAATCCCGGCAGTGCTGTTCGAGTTCGACCAGCAATGGACCATGACTGAGTATGTAGACGCTCAGGGGGCTGTCGCGGGAAATCAACGCAAGCGAATTGAGATAACGCTTGAGTTTTTCGACCTCGCCGAGCAAATAACCGGCGAAGGGTACTGAACCTAGCCGCGGCATATGGGCAAGACGGCTGATTTTAAGTTGGCCGTCACGGAAAAAAGTCTGGCGCAGGCCGCTGGCCTTTTGCGCGCTGATCAGCAGCACGTTGGTGCCGACTGCGCCGATGCGCTTGAGCAGGCGTTCACTCAAGACCGGCAATGAATAAATACCCGTCACAGGTACCTTATGCCCCTGGAGCGCTCCTAACCAAGGCGCCAATACTTCAGGGCGTGTGATGGCGGTCAACAGCACGCGGTCGTCCTTGCGGCCATCGTCTTCACGCCCTTGTGCGAGTGCGTGGTGATAAGCCGTACCACGAAACAGACGCGCGTATTTACGTGCCAGCACGGCACGGCGGTCACCGCGGCCGACGTGGGGCACGGTATCCTGGCGATACTCTTCTTCCACCACGTCAACCAGCACACACAACGGCGCCGGACTCAGTTCGCCAAGACAGCGGTCGAACAAGGCATAACCGGTGTCGTCGCCGTTAAAAATATATGCCTGTGCCAGCCGTTTGCCGTCAAACAAATAGAGGATGGCCCGATCACCGCCGACCAGGAGCACGCGCGGCGCGGCGCTACTAAAATTGGATCTTAGTGAATGAATCATAGAGCGGGCCGAGAATGGCGGCGATTATCCAGAACAACAACATCCCGAGCAGAATCGTGACGGCCGGCATGATCATGGCTTGCAGGCGCTGCACGGATTCTGCGACATCGCGTGTATAAAAATAGCTGACGTTGTCCAGCGCGGTTTCAAGTGCACCCGTGTTCTCACCCACACGCAGCATGCGCACCACCAGCGGCGGGAATAAACCGGTGGCGGCAAAACTGCGACTGATACCACCGCCATCGGCAATCATGCGGCCGGCCTCGCGCATAGCGCGGGCAACAGCACGGTTGCCGGCCACGTTTTCCGTCGTCCGGACACAATCCAGTACCGTGATGCCGGATGAATACATGATGGAAAATACATTGCACACCCGCGTCACGATCAGCTTTTTCAGAACCGGTCCGACCAGCGGCAGGTCCAGAACCAGCTCATCGACACGTTCAGCAAAACGCGGATTAGTCTTGAAGGCGATCACCGCAGCGATGGCAATAAACATCGGCAGAAACAGCACCACATACCAATAGCCGGTAAAAAAATTTGAAGTCGCGATCAGCGCACGGGTCTGCACCGGCAAGGTCTGTCCCATCGTCGCCAGGAAGCTCACGAGCGGCGGCACCACGAACATCATGAGAAAAAACAAGGCAATAAAAATGAATACCGTAACAATGATGGGATAGGTCAAAAGCTGCTTGGTATAAGCGGCCTGTTCATCCTGCCATTTCAGATTCTCGATGATCTTGGCCAATACGCGCGTTAATTGGCCGCTTTCTTCACCAGCACGAATGAGGCTGACAAACACCGGTGAAAACACAAAAGGGAATTCGCCCATCGACTGGGAAAGATTTTTGCCGCCTTCGATGCCTTCAATCATGGCCGCCGTGACCTCACGCAGCCGACGGTTGTCGACCGTGTCGCGCAGGTCGCTCAGGCCTTCGAGTATGGGTACGCCGGCGCGCACCAGTTGTTCGAGATGGAAACAAAAGGTGATGAGATCGATACGCGCGATACCACGACCGGTGATGTTGCGGTTGCGCGAAGGCAATTCGCGAAAATTGACGAGATCCAGGCCCATGCGCGCGAGACGGGTTTCCAGATCCGCCGGATTCACCGCATCAACGCGCCCCTGGCTTACCCGGCCTTGGGCGTTGATCGCTTTGTAGCGGTAGGCTTCCATCAGCCCAGTCGCTCTGTCAGGTCAACGACACGCGAGACTTCATCAATCGACGTCAGCCCCTCCAAGACACGCTTGATGGCAACTTCTGCCAGCGATTGGAAGCCGCGTCTTCGCGCGGCCGCAGTGAGTTCTTTGAGTTTTGCGTTTTGGGCGATCAGTTCGTCGATTTCACGGTCGAAGCGCAGCACTTCGATTAGCGCCGCGCGTCCCTCATAACCCTGGTGCGGGGTGTGGCCGTATTCTTCACCGACGCGATAAATGGTATGACCGCGTGGGGATGATTCCAGACCGAGGATGCGGCGCTCAAAATCACTCGGTTCGTAGGCCTCACGGCAATCCAGGCGCAGCTTGCGGATCAGGCGCTGGGCCAGGATGCCGATGATGTTACCGGCCAGGATCTCCGGCCGGATGCCCATATCGAGCAAGCGCGGCAACGTGCCGAACGAAGAATTGGTGTGCAAGGTCGAGAACACTTGGTGGCCGGTCATGGCGGCGCGAAAGGCCATCGAGGCGGTGTCCTCGTCGCGAATTTCGCCGACCAGGATGATGTCTGGGTCCTGGCGCAAAATGGAACGCACACCGCTGGCAAAATCGAGGCGCGCCACTTCGTTAATCGACGTCTGACGAATCATCCCCATTGGATATTCAACCGGGTCTTCGAGGGTCATGATGTTGACCGACTCGGTATTGAGATGGTTCAGCAGACTGTAGAGCGTGGTGGTCTTGCCGCTGCCGGTTGGGCCAGTGACCAGCAGCAGGCCCTCGGGTCGTGCGACCATGAGCTTTAAAGTCATGAGCACGTCATCGTCGAGACCAAGCTCGTCGATGGGTACGATGCCTTTCTGGCGGTCCAACACCCGCAGCACGATGTTCTCGCCATGCACGGTCGGGAAAGTCGAAACGCGGAAATCGATCTGGCGACCGGAGAGACTCAAGGTGATGCGGCCATCTTGCGGCGCACGGGTTTCGGCGATGTCCATGCCCGACATTACTTTTAAACGCACCGCGAGCGCTGACCAATAATTTTTGTGCAGCGAGCGGATCTGACGCAGCACCCCATCGATGCGATAGCGAAAGCGCAAAAAGCCCTCTTCCGGCTCAAAGTGAATATCGGACGCGCCGCGTTTGACCGCATCGGAGAGCAGCGCATTGACCAATCGCACCACGGGCTGGCTGTATTCAGCGCTGTCGGCATCGAGACTTTCATAGTCGATTTCGCCGGTTTCGATTTCGCGCAGGATGCCATCAACTGAGAGTTCGAAGCCGTAGAACTGGTCGATGGCCTTTTCGATGTCACCTTCGCCGGCCATGAGCGGCATGATCTCAACGGCGCCGCCCACATGAGCCGCGATTTGATCGAGGGCCACGACGTTAAAGGTATCGGCCATCGCGACCGTCAGACGATTGCTGTTGGCGTCAAAAGTCAGTGGCAGGATATGAAAGCGCCGCGCCATATCCTTCGGGATAAGGCGAATGGCTTCGGAGTCCACCACCACCTGCGAGAGTTGGGCCTTTTGCTGGCCGAGTGCACCGCCCAGCACGTCGAGGATAATGGCTTCGGTGGCAAATCCAAGGCGCACCAGAATCCGCCCGAGGTGATCGCGGTTTTTACGTTGTTCAGTGAGCGCGATCCGGATCTGGTCGGAGCTGACTACCCCTTTCTGGACGAGTAATTCGCCGATGCGCAGCGAGCGTTTAGCGGTGCTCATGGCGCGGAAGTCACGGCGCGACGGGCGTCGACAAAATGCGGATGCGATCCTGCGCGATCTTGGCATCGAAGCCTGCGCTGTGTTGCGCACGCAGGCTGAGACTCTTCTGGTAGTAGTCCAGTGCCGCGGGCGCCTGCCCCATATGTTCGAGGCTGACGGCCAGGTTGAAGTTGTAGTCGGGATTGGAGGCGTCGAGTCGCGCGGCGTCAAAATAAGATTGTTGTGCATCGGCCCAGCGAGCCCGTCGCGCATACCAGGTACCGAGCGCAGCGTGGATGTAGGGTGCGTCGCCTTGTGTGTCGAGCAACAGACGCAAACGGGCAGCGCCGGACTCGCCGTCGGCTTCGGTCAGGCTGAACAAGGCCGCAGTGGCGACTGGATCCTGCGGTTGTGCTTTCAGTACCCGTGCGTAGTAGTCGTAAGCACGGGGCAAGTCGCCACGCTTGAGTGCCACGGCGCCAAGACCCAAAAGTGTATCGCGCCGGCCCGGATCGGCCAGCCGTGCGACGTCGTAGAGCTTGGCGGCGGTGTCGAGATCACCGCGTTGAAAAGCCGCATAGGCCTGGGTGACCTTGGTGTCGACGGCGTTGGGTGTGCGACTGCGTGAGATCCGCGCTTCGCCAGAATTGATTTCTTCATCTGCCGGCTGAACTGCACCTGGCAACGGGGCGCGGGTGCGGTGGTTGATCGGCGGGCTGCTAACAACAGACGCAGTGCGCAGGCGTGGCAACGGTGCGACATCCGCAAACGGTGCAGACGGCTTGGCCGCAGCGGGCTCTTTGTTGGTCGGATTTTCAGCAAACTTGGTGACCGGCGCGGACCCTGGCGTACCTTCCACCGCCGCGGTGGCTGCTGCGCTTGGTGGGTCGCTAGCCGTGGGTAGTGGCGCGATCATCGATGGCGTTTGCGATAGCGGTGGGGAGGGCAGCGGTGTTTCCACACCGCGCGCCACTTCTGGTGAGGGCATCACCCGCGGAGTCGGATTAATACCCGCGTAATAAACACCCAGACCCGCGATACCAAGCACCACAAAAGTTGCTATCGCGGCAGCCAGGGTCAACAGGCGTCCCGATCGTGTTCGTTCGCCCGCGCGAAACACCGTCTGCGCGCTGGCCACGGTATGGGCCGACACTTGTTCGAGCGTGCCATCGTCAACAGGTGGGGCGTTAGGCGCACTCGGAGTCGAGTAGGCGCGATCAAAATATTCGTCGTCATCGTCGTCATCAAAAACGGGCGGCGGGGTGGGCGGCGGGGTTCGATCCCGGCGATCAATGCGCCCAGCGAAGGTCAGGTTGCCTGGGAATTTAGCGTCATCGTTGTTGAGGGGCCGGTTTATAACGTCAAAATTAGTGTTGTCGCCCGGGGTAGTTGGCGAACTTAGGGGCGCCAGACTTAAGCCCTCGGGCTGAGTCATGGAAAAACTGCGATCAAGGTCGTCATCGATGCGCAGATCAAAATCCGCAATTGAGGCCGCCGCCGCCTGCAAAGCGCGACCGTCGATCTGGACCGTGTCGTCTTTAGCGTTGCTATAGGTCGAGACGCGGGTGGGTGGGCCGGCGTTAGTCGCAGCTTCGCTACCGGCGGCACGTGCGGCGCGCTCTTCTTGGGCTTTTTTGTCGGCCTCGGCGCGCCGCAGAGCGTCCATCAACAGGCTCATGAGCGAGCCTCGCGTGTACGCAAAAGATCAAAAGTCAGCGAAGGCGGGGGCCTGGTAGTCACGACACGCAGCATGGCTGGATTTCACGGCGCCGCTGGCGCGGCGACCGGCGCGGCAACGGGCGCCACACTACCCAGCATGCCGCGGTAGTCCTTGAGATCGGTGTCGATATTCGGACTGCGCACCACCACCGGCCGCAGGAATACCACCAGTTCCGTTTTGCGGTTATTGGTTTCTTCGGTACGGAAGAACATGTCGCCAATGACCGGCAATTTGGACAAGCCCGGGACATCACGATAACCACGACGGATATCGTCCTGCATGAGTCCGCCAAGCACACCAATCTGGCCATCGGTAAGTTTTAATACCGATTCCATTTCCCGCACACGAATGACTGGGACGAGATTTGTAATGTCGTCAGAGCCACCGCGTAATGTTGAGATCAGTCCCGGGCCGGGATCAACCGCGTCACCGATCTTTTGCGAAATGGTCGGACGCACAGTCAGCGTCACTTCGTTATTGGCCGACACCTGGGGGGTGACTGCCATCACCAGACCGACCGGCACGGAATGAACTTCGGTCTCAACCAGAGTGAGGGCCTGTGCGTTCTGTCCGGCGTCTCGATTGGTGACGTTAAGGGTGAAATACACCAGCTCTTCGACAACTTTCAGCACCGCGGTCTGGTTATTCATGGCCATGAGACGCGGGCTCGACAATACCTTGGTGTCGCCAAATTCGTGCAGCAAGCGCACTGTCGCCTTGATTTGGTTGTTGCCAAGGTTCAAATCCTCGAAACCGAGTGTGAAGGAAGAGATCGCGTTGTCGATCGCGCCATCGGCAACTTTGCCGAGCACAGACTGATCGACAGTAAAGCCGCTTTTACCCCGCTTCAACATTAGATCCCAATCGACACCGCTTTGATATTGGTCGTTCAAAGAGACCTCGACGATGGTGGCCTCGATCATGACTTGGCGCCGTGCATTGACCAGCACACGATCGATGAATTCCTCAACGGTCTTGTGCTGACGACTGGTGGCCCGCACGGTAATGAGACCGGTCTCGGCATTGACGATGACCTTGTCGGAAGCTTGCGCGTCGCCGCCGATGGTGTTGGGTTGTTCGAGGATGGAAAGAATATTGGAACGCAGTGTGTCCCAAAACCGATTGTAAGAGCGCGTTTCAAGGCGCGTGGAGGAGGAGTTGTTTTCACCACCACCACCGCTGCCACTGTTACCACCGCTGCCGCCTTGAACCACGTTATTTCCCGTGGTGGCAACCCGCGTGGCGACATTGACGGTGGTATCCATGTCGCGCGCAAGATTGACATAACCAACATCGTAGGTGCGCAGATAAGCGTCGTCTGGCGCGATGACGATGGTGTCGCGTGTAACTTCGTAACGCAGCGAAACCTGGCGGGCAACACGCTCAAGGATTTGGGGCAGGGTCTGATCGATGGCGTTCAATGTGACATTGCCGGCGATCGCACCGCCGATATCGATATTGAGCTTGGCGTCGCGTGCTAAGGCGAATAAAAGCTCGCGCACAGGCACGTCATTAACGACCACCGTGTAGCGCTCTTGTGCCGGCGTGGCGTCGGGGGTTGGCACATAGGGCACCTGAGCAACCACCGCAGGGATGGTGCCGGCCACGGGCACCGCAGCGGGGGTCAAATGGCCTGCGGGGGGCGCCGCCGGCAACGGTCGAATCTGGGCGCAACCGGCCATGGCCAAAGCCAGCAGGGCCACGACTATTGCATTGAACTTCATGTGCATGGGCTCGGGGTAACGATTCGGGATCGCCTAAATCCAAGGTAACACATTATAAATCTACTATAAATATCTAATAAATAAAGAACTATATTGACGAAAATCCGCGCCCCTATCGGTAGTCTATGCTCAGGGTTCGCGAGCTGGAGACCATTTTTTGCGCAAAACCGCAACATCTGGGGGTGGCAGTCCAGAAGGGCTCAAGTGTTCCAGACCGACCAACCCAGTCTGCGGCGAAACCAGGGGAAAGGCCGGCGGCCGGGCAGCGGACGAGCTTGTCGGCGCGCCGCCCGACGCGGCCACTGGCGGCGAGGGCAGGGCCGTCAGTGGAGTCAGCTTAGGCGCGGCGCTCAGATCAACACCGCGCGCCGTGTCAGCGTGCTGAGCCTGCGGGAAAAATTCCCATGCCAATACCAGCGCGCAGACTAGCGCGACAGTTCCCAGCAGTAGCCCAAGGCTCACCGGTAACCAGCGACGGGCATTGTGGACTGCGCCAAACTCACTGTCGGCCACCGCGCGCCGCACGTGATCACGCCCGACCTGGCTGGCCTGGCCGGCGTAGGCCGCCAGCAAGGCTTTATCGGCCAGCACATTGATGCGCCGTAGAAGCCCGCGGGATGCGGACTCGATGGCCCGAATAGCGCCCGACGAAAACAAGCCATCACCGCCATAAGCACTGGCGCGCAGGCGCGCCTGCAAA
Source organism: Pseudomonadota bacterium (assembly GCA_043756885.1). Classification (GTDB taxonomy): domain Bacteria; phylum Pseudomonadota; class Gammaproteobacteria; genus JADJYF01. The sequence goes on along the minus strand of JAYUQF010000371.1, from coordinate 1,823 downwards.
TAGTCGCGGATCTGCTCGCGCTTCAAGGGCGTCAGCTCAAAACCGTGGGTGATCCGCTCGCGCAACTGACGAATCTCGTGCAGGGCCAGCTTATCGTCCAGTTCGGGCTGACCGAACAAAACGATCTGCAACAGCTTGGCCTGGGTCGTTTCGAGATTGCTGAGCAAGCGGATCTCTTCCAGCGTTTCGACTGGCATGGCCTGCGCTTCCTCGATGAACATCACCACCCGTCGGCCCACGGCGTGTTTGGCGAGCAGATAGTCGTGCAGCGCATGCAGAACCTTGAGCTTGGAATCTTCGGCGGCGACCGTCAGCCCGAGTTCGGTGGCGATGGCGTGTAGCACCACCTCAGGATCAAGGCGCGGATTGACGACGTAGACAATTTCGCAGTCGGACGGCAACTCCCGTTCGAGCATGCGACACAACATGGTTTTACCGCTGCCAACCTCGCCCACCACTTTAACAATGCCTTCACCGCGTGCGATGGCGTAAATCAGCGCCTGCAGCACCGCACCGCGGTTACCACCGGGGAAAAAAAATTCCGGGTCGGGTGTGATACGAAATGGCGCCCTGGCAAGTCCGAAATGCCCTTCGTACACGGCTTATTCGTCCGCCGGCGGACCGAGGCCGAGACGCCCCAGCCGGCTGTATAACGTGGTGCGATTGATGCCCAGCAGGCGCGCCGCCTTACTCAAATTTCCAACGCCTAGTCGCAACGCCGCTGCCACGTAGTTCCGTTCCATTTCGGCCAATTCGTCATCGAGCCGAAACCCGGTCTGGCGCAGCCGTGCCTCCAAACTCGCGCCGTCGCGGGCCGGATTGTGCGGCGCGGGTTGGAAGTCGAGTTCAAGCTCAGGGTTCAGTTGCGCCGCGCTCACCTGCTGGCCGGGATAACGCGCGCCGAGTCGGATAACAATATTGCGCAGCTCGCGGACATTACCGGGGAAGTGGTAGGCAGCGAGCAGCGCCTGCGCCTCTTGGGCCAGCGTAAACGGCTTGATGCTGGCGGCATATTGGCGCTGCAGCGCATCGAGCAACAGCCGCCAGTCCGCGCCACGGCTGCGCAAAGGCGGCACGCTGATGCTCAACACGCTCAAACGATGGAACAGGTCCTGGCGGAACAAGCCGGCACGGGCCAGTTCGCGCAGCTCCCGATTGGTCGCGGCGACAATACGTGCGTTGGAACGTCGTGGCTCGGTTTCTCCGAGGCGGTAATATTCGCCGTTTTCCAGTACCCGCAGGAACTTGGCCTGCAAATCCAGCGGCATCTCACCCACTTCATCGAGAAACAGTGTGCCATCACTGGCCTCCTCGAAAAAACCGGCGCGCGCTCTGTCGGCACCGGTATAAGCACCACGGGCGTGACCGAACAACTGGGCTTCGAGCAAATCAGGACTGAAGGCCGCGCAGTTCATGGTCAACATCGGACCACGCCGGCGCGCACTGACCCCATGTAAAGCCTGCGCCACCAGCTCTTTGCCACTACCGGACTCGCCCTCGACCAATACCGGGAAGGGTGTGTCGGCAAATTGCTCGATCAAAGATCGCAAGGTCGCCATCGCGGGGCTGGCACCGAGCAGCAGTTCGCCGCTGCCAGCGCTGGTCGAGGTTTCGCTTTGCTCAGCTTCGAGCAAACGCAGCTGGTGCTTCAGGCGCGCGCGCAACAGATCGGGCGCACACGGTTTGGGCACAAAATCGACCGCACCGAGGGTCAGGGCATGTTGGATATTGCGGCGCTCATCTTGACCGGACAGCACCAGCACCTTCATGGCGGGATTAAACGCAAACAAATCGCCGATCAATGCAAAGCCTTCGCTCGGTGT
>JAYUQF010000370.1:0-3571 GCA_043756885.1 Pseudomonadota bacterium | reverse complement strand
AATCCTTGGCCATGACGGTGAATTCGCAGCCTGATTTTAATCCCGCAAGCTACGCCAACCTGTCAGCAATGGTGGATGCCGCGCCCGTCATGATCGCGTGTATCGGTCCCGACCTGCGCTATCGGCAAGTGAACGCGGAATACGAACGGGTCTACCAACGGCCGCGCGAATGGTTCACGGGTCGCAAGCTCGCGCAGGCCCTGCCCGCCGATATTTATCGCGAGATCCTGCCGCGCCTGGAAATGGCGCTGTCGGGTGTCGCCGTTGATTTCGAGTATGAAGGCAATTTAACCCCGGGCGAACCCGCCCAAGTGCGCCATCTGCGCGCACGCTACACACCCAACATCGTCAACGGTCGGCAGGACGGCATCGTCGTCGTAATCGAGGACATTACCCGCTATCGCTCGGTGGCGCGCGCCCTGGACACCAGCCAGGAGCAGCTCAAGGAAATCGTCGATCACGTACCGGTATTCATCGCCTATTTCAGCGCTGACTTACGCTATAAATTTGTCAATGCCGCCTACGAGCGCTGGTATGGCAAGCCCCGCCGGTGGTTTGTCGGGCGCACCATACGGGAGGTGATGGGGCCCGAGAACTTCGCGCGCGTCGAGTCGCAAATGCAGCGGGTGATGGACGGCGAAACCGTTCAGTTTGTTTTTGAGCGGCGCGCGCCAAACGGCGATTGCACCCATGTACTCGAGGCTCATTTGGTTCCCGATTTTGATGCCGACGGTGTGTGTGGCATTTATTGTCTGGTCACCGACGACACCCAACGGCGCGTCGCTCAAGATGCCGCGCTGCGCGCACAATGGGAAATGCGCGCTGTAGCTGACAACCTGCCGGCTTTGATCACCTACATCGACGCTGACCTGCGCTACCGTTATGTGAATGCCAGCTTTCTCGCCTGGTACCAGCAACCGCCGCAGGACTTCGTCGGCCATCGGGTCGAGGACCTGGTCGGCTCGGTGTTTGCGCTCACCGGGCCGCTCCTGCGCCGCGCTTTGCAGGGTGAGAGTCTGGATTTTGAATATGCGCGTCGCAACGACAATTTTGTTGACCCTGACCGCGTGTTACGTGTGCAACTGCTGCCCGACACTGTCGCCGGTATCACCCGTGGTTTCATTGCATTAATTGACGACATCACCGATGCGCGCCGCGCGGAAAACGCCCTGCGGCGCGCTGAGCAGGAATTGCGCGCGGTGATCGACACCATCCCCGCGCTGGTCGCGGCTTTTGATATGGAGGCCCGCTTCATCTACGTCAACCGCAGTTTTGCCGAGTGGTGTGGCCGACCTGAGAGCTGGTTTCCGGGCCGCCGCGCCGAAGCGGTGATGGCGCCGGCGCTCGCGGCCTTGGTCATGCCGACAATTCGACGAGTCTTGGCCGGCGAACACGTCACGATCGAACCCCAGTGTGCGCTGATTCGGCCGCGCGATGGCGCAGAGCGCTATTGTCGCGCCCAATATGTACCGCTCATGGATGGTGAGGTGCAGCGCGGTTTTGTGGGTACTGCGCAGGACGTTACTGAATGGCGAGAAATCAACCGCGCTTTACGTCAGCAGGAAATCCGTCTGCGTCAGATTGCCGACGCCAGCAGTGAAGCTTTCGCCCTCAGCGATCTGCAGCGCCGTGAGATCTCCTATGCCAGCCCTGCCTTCGAGCGCATCTTCGGCCTCGCGGGCCGCGCACTGGAGAGCCGCGGGCTGTCGTGGCTGACGCTCGTTCACCCTGACGACCGGCTGCAGATCGGCGAACAGTTCGGACAAACACTGCAGCGTGGCGGTTTCAGCGCTGAGTACCGCATAACGCGGCCCAACGGCGAAATACGTTGGGTACATGATCAGGCGGACCTGGTGCGCAACGACGATGGCACCGCAATTGGACTGGCCAGCATCATCGGCGACATCACTGAACGTCGCGAGTCGCAACAGGCACTACAGCACAGCGAGATGCGGCTGAGCCAGATTGTCGAAACTATTTCCGATGGCTTCTGGTTGCTGACTCTAGACAACAGCGCACCGTTTTACGTCAGTGCTGGTTTTGCAACGATATTTGGCCGCAGCTGCGCGCAGGCCAAAGGCAATGCAGTGGGCTGGCTAGAAGCTGTTCACAGCGAAGATCGCGAGCATATGGCGAGCGCATTCAGCACCATGCTGGGTGGCGCACCGCTTGATGCCGAATACCGCATCTTGCGGCCCGACGGCGAGGTGCGCTGGGTACATAACAAGGGGCGCTCGATCCGTGATGCTGATGGCAGGCCCCTAGCCATTGCCGGCGTGGTGACCGACGTCACCGAGCGACATCTTCAATACCGCGAGAGGGTTGAATATGCGCGGCGCCTGGAACGGGCGCAGACGGTCGGCAATCTCGGTTTCTGGCAACTGGATCTAGACGACTGGAGTGTGCATTGCTCTGCACGTTGGTGTGATATTTTTGATCTGCCGGCGCAATTGGCGAGCGGAACGTTCGACGAAATTCTGTCGCGTATCCACCGCGATGACCGCGATCGTCTTGAGCAAGTCTTTGCCACCGCGCTCGAAAGCGGCCAACCCTACGACTTTGATCACCGCATCGTGCGCAGCGACGGCGCAGTGCGTTTCATCCACGAACAAGGCAGCATCGAATACGATGATGACGGCCACGCCCGACGCGTTGTGGGGATCAGCCAGGACGTCACCGAACGCAAACGCGTCGAGCTGCAGCTCAGGGAAAATGAATTGCGACTGCGCCAGATCACCGAGCACGTCAATCAAGTGTTCTGGTTGATGGCGGCCCATACCGGTAAGCTTATTTATGTCAGTCCCGCTTTTGCCTCGACCTGGGACCTGCCACTCGAAGACGCCTATCACGACCCGCCTTTATGGCTCAAACAGGTGCATGCAGATGATGCGCCGGCCATGCACGCGGCGTTCAAGCGCTGTCTGGTCAGTGGTCACGGCGATCAGGAGTTCCGCATCGTGAAGACCAGCGGTGAGCGCTGGTTGCGTGCCCGCGCATTTCCCATCGACGACGAACATGGACAGCTCGCCCGCATAGCGGGTTTTGTTGAGGACATCACCGACCGTAAGCGCATCGCTGAACTGCAGCGCCTTAAGGACGAAGCGGAAGGGGCCAACCGCACCAAAACCGAGTTCCTCTCGAAGATGAGCCACGAACTGCGCACGCCCTTAAACGCCATTCTCGGCTTCAGCCAGCTTATGCACTACGACCAGGGGCATCCGCTTGATGCCCAGCAACGCGAAAGCGTTGATGAAATTCTGAGTGCCGGGCATCACCTGCTCAATATTGTTGATGAGATGCTGGACCTGACGCGCATTGAAATCGGCAAGCTGAAGGTCACACTGCAGCCTACCGATCTCCGTGACATCTGCACCGAGTGCCTGGCCATGGTGCAAAGCGAAGCGCGGCAGCGCGACATTGAGATAAGTTTTGCCAACGAGTCGCGACGCCATACCTGGGCGCTCGCTGACCGGACCCGCGCACGCCAGATTGTGCTGAACCTGCTGACCAACGCCGTCAAGTACAACCTGCCCCATGGCGCGGTGGATATTTCCATCGATTCTCGCGCCGC
>JAYUQF010000369.1:0-3571 GCA_043756885.1 Pseudomonadota bacterium | reverse complement strand
CCCGCGCGATACGTCCCGCGTACAACAGGTTCAGGGACAAGAGCAGTGTAAACAGCGCGTCCGGGCGCGCCACCTGAGCGACCATGACGTGGCCCGGCGCCAGCGCCACGATCAAGGCCGCCCACGCGCCCACTGATTTCCCGTAGAGCGTCGCGCCCAGGAAATATGCCGCTAGAATGCCAAGCATCGACCAGCACAGACTGAAATAACGCGCCATGGCGATTTTGTCTCTGAGAGTCGCGCCGACACCACCCGCAACGGCATCAGCAAAGTAGCTGCTGGCCTGCAAGGTCGAATAGAAGAAGGTGCCACCGTAGATGAATTGTTTCGGTACGATGGTGCCGCGATAGAGATCTGCTGCCCAACCGACCAGCGAAACTTCATCAGGATGATAGGAATAGGTGCTATGGATGCCGTCGGGAAGGCCCCAGCCAATGCCGTTGATACGAAGGGCGGCGCCGATGACCAGCGCCACCGCAAGAACGACTACATGGGGCCTGCGCATCGCGAGTCTCTGCTGACCGGAACGGCGAAGGGGCGTGTATTTGCTGCGGCAATTACGGTCCGCGTCCGAGATTCTCGCCCGTTACATCGCGCTGCATCGCGCGGCGTGGGCGATCTTGCCATAGGCCTTACCGGTGCTGATAGGAGCACGCAACTAAGCTTGCAATTCCCAATGTGATGTTGAAGACCACCACCAAACTCCGGATCGCGCTACTGGCGAGCCGCCTGCTCGTCGCAGCGCGCGCTACGTTTGGCCTGGGCGCCGAAACCACAGTGACGCGACGCGGCTTGCGCTGGTATCTCAATCTGCGTGAGGGCGATGTGGTCATCGACATCGGCGCGAACGTCGGCGTGCTGAGTTTGCCGCTTGCGCTGCTGGTCGGCGCCGCGGGCCAAGTACGCGCGTTTGCTGCCGCGGACGCCGCGCTGCATGCCAGCGGGCCGTTGACGGAATCCGTCGGATTACACGCTGCGCACTGCGGCACATCGATGCCGCAGGCCGCCGCGCTGCGCGCGTGGGTGCCCTACGGTTCTGGGCTCAATATTATCGGCGATGCATCGTGAGGCGCACACTTGCTGGCTTCGGACTGCTGCTCTATCGGATCACGGCGTACAGCGGCGTACTGAAACGACGCTGGGCTCAGCGTCTGTTTTTATGGGCTTACATGCGTTACAAAGATTTGATCGAGGCGCACGATGCCGAGCGCCTGGCAAGCTGGGTACCGAGCGGCGGCGTGGTTTTCGACGTTGGCGCAAACGTGGGATTCTTCACTCTCAAGTTCGCCCGCTGGGTGGGGCCGAGTGGCCGGGTACTGGCCTTCGAGCCGGCACCTCACAATGTCCAACATCTTAATCATGCCTTGGCTGCAGCCAATCTCAACGCGCGCGTAATCGTCATCGCTGCGGCAGCAGCTGAGCGCGTCGGAAATGCTCATCTTGAACTCAATCCCTTTCACCCTGGCGACCATAAACTGGGTGAGGTGGGTTTACCGATCGAAGCGACGACACTCGATCAGCAGGTCAGCATGCGGGGCATCGAACGCGTTGACTTGGTGAAGATCGATGTGCAGGGTGCCGAGCGCCTCGTTATTGCCGGTGCGAAGGAAACCCTGCGACGCTGGCATCCAGCGCTGTACGTCGAAATCGACGAGCAGAATCTTGCCGCTTTCCAGACCAGTGCCGAGCAGTTGATCGGAGAGCTACTGGCGTTAGGCTACGATGCCCACACCCTCACCGCGCACGGCCTGTCTGCGCCTCTCACGCTCGCCAGCGCCTGCGCCTGGCTTGCACCTCGGGCTTACGCCGACCTGCTGTTTCTTCCCCACCGAGCACATGGCAATGTGGCGTAGATGAATCAGATGTTGCGCCGCTCGCCGCGCAAAGTACGCATCCAGGCCCTCTCGGACAGGCTCGCTTCCGCGCGCCTGTGGTGGCGTGAACGCTCGTCCTATTTTTACGACGAAGATACGCGCTATCTGCGGTTTTTAGTGCCGGCTGGCGCGCGGGTCCTGGAACTCGGCTGCGGCACGGGCGCCAGCTTGGCAGCCTTAAATCCAACCTACGGTGTGGGTGTGGATTTCAGTGCGGAGATGATCGCCGTCGCTCGCGTACAGCATCCACAACACACCTTCGTCGAGGCCGACATCGAGAACAGCGCTTGGACGGCGCAGCTCGATGGACCCTTCGACTACATCATCCTCGCCGACACCATCGGTTCACTCGACGATTGTCAAGCGATGTTCAGCGCGCTACACGTCGTGTGCGCGCCCCACACGCGCTTGATCGTTGCCTACTATGCCTACTTCTGGGAACCGCTGCTGCGCTTGGCGGAATGGTGCGGACGCAGGATGCCGAGTGAGCCTCAGAATGTACTCTCAACCGAAGACATTGCAGGCTTACTCAACCTGGCTGGCTTTCAAGTGTTGCGCCGTGAATGGCGCCAACTGCTGCCCAGGCGTTTGGGCGGCCTTGGCCCGCTAGTCAATCGCTACCTCGCCACTCTGCCGGGCGTGCGACGCTTTTGCTTGCGCAATTATGTGGTTGCCCGCTCTCTGCGCCAGGTCCGTCCCGCACCACTATCGGCCTCAGTTATCGTGCCGTGTCGCAACGAACGCGATAACATCGCCCCGGCCATCGCGCGCATGCCGCGCTTCTGTAGCGATATCGAGATCATCTTCGTCGAGGGCCATAGTACTGATAACACCTTCGACGAAGCACAGCGCGTGCGGGACGTCCATACCGGGCAATGGGACATCAAAGTTCTGCGTCAGAGCGGTATCGGCAAGGCCGATGCGGTGTTCACGGGTTTTGATGCTGCGCGCGGCGACGTGCTGCTGATCCTCGATGCCGATCTGACGGTCGGCCCAGAGGAACTGGGGAAATTTTTTGACGCCATTGCCAGCGGTGCCGGTGAGTACGTGCAGGGTTCGCGGCTGGTCTATCCACGCGAACAAGATGCCATGCGTTTTCTCAATCTGCTCGCCAACTGGTGCTTCTCGATCGTCTTCAGCTGGCTGCTGAACCAACGCATCACCGACACGCTATGCGGCACCAAAGTACTGCGCCGTGAGGATTACATCGCCCTCAAAGCCAACCGCCACTACTTTGGTGATTTTGACCCCTTCGGCGATTTCGATTTGATCTTCGGAGCCGCCAAACTCAATCTGAAAATGATCGAGATTCCGATCCGTTACGCCGCACGCTGTTATGGTCAGACCCAGATCTCGCGCTTCCGTCACGGCATGATGTTGCTACGCATGGTGCTGTTTGCCTATCGACGACTTAAGGCATTCTGATTCGAAATAGAAGCAAACGAATGCGCCACCTGGCGATGACGACTTAGCAGGCCGACTAAAACCTCGCGCCTGTCAGGCGCGTGTACAGCGCAATACGCTCTCGCTGTCGTGATAAAACTCGCACTGTTTGGCCAGCGCCGCTTTCAGGCGCGCACGCGCGCGATGAATACGAGTCTTGGCGGTGGCCAGCGAACATTGACTGACGGCGGCGGTCTGCGCGGCGGTCATGCCTTCAAGATCATGCAGGATCAGCGCGGTGCGATAGTCAGCCG
>JAYUQF010000368.1:0-3574 GCA_043756885.1 Pseudomonadota bacterium | reverse complement strand
GGTCCGAGCGCCTGCCGGACCCTACATCTAACTGTTTACACCAAGGACACCTCCGTTGAAATCACGTGCCGCTGTTGCTTTTGCCCCGGGCAAACCGTTGGAAATTGTCGAGATCGATGTTGCTGATCCCGCTGCCGGCGAAGTGCTGGTGAAGATCTCCCATACCGGTGTCTGCCACACCGATGCGTTTACATTGTCGGGCGAAGATCCGGAAGGGATCTTCCCTGCGGTATTAGGGCACGAGGGCGCGGGCACCGTCGTGGCGTGCGGTGCTGGTGTGCTTTCACTCAAGCCCGGTGATCACGTCATTCCGCTCTACACCGCCGAATGTCGTGATTGTAAGTTCTGCAAGTCGGGTAAGACCAACCTGTGTCAGCGTGTGCGTGCCACCCAAGGTCAGGGTTTGATGCCCAATGGCACCTCGCGTTTTTCTTACCAGGGGCAGCCCATTTTTCACTATATGGGCTGCAGCACTTTCAGTGAGTACACGGTGGTCAACGAGATCTCTCTGGCCAAAATCAACCCCGCAGCACCCCATGACAAAGTGTGCCTGCTGGGGTGTGGGGTCACGACCGGTATCGGCGCTGTGCACAACACCGCCAAGGTCCAAGCCGGTGACAACGTCGCGGTCTTCGGTCTGGGTGGCATCGGTCTGGCGGTTGTGCAGGGCGCGCGACAGGCCAAGGCCGGCCGCATCATCGGCATCGACACCAACCCGAGTAAATTTGAGCTGGCCAAGTCCATGGGCGCCACCGAGTGCATCAACCCCAAGGATTTTGACAAGCCCATCCAGGAAGTGATCGTTGCGATGACCGATGGTGGTGTCGAATTCAGCTTTGAATGTATCGGCAACGTCCACGTCATGCGCGCGGCCTTGGAGTGCTGCCACAAAGGTTGGGGCGAAAGCATCATCATCGGCGTAGCCGGCGCTGGACAGGAGATCGCAACGCGTCCCTTCCAGCTGGTCACCGGCCGCGTCTGGCGTGGCAGTGCGTTTGGTGGTGTAAAAGGTCGTACGCAGTTACCCGGTATGGTGGAAGACGCCATGGCGGGTCGCATCAACCTCGATCCCTTTGTTACGCACACGATGCCGTTGGAGCGCATCAATGAGGCCTTTGATCTCATGCACGACGGCAAGTCGATACGCACCGTCATTCATTTTTAGGAGCGCACGCTGTGCAACGGCTTGAACATCACGCTTGTTTTGGCGGGGTCCAGGAAGTGTGGCGTCACACCTCCCCAACCCTGGCTTGCGATATGCAGTTCGGCATCTTCCTGCCACCCCAGGCCGAGCAGCAGCGCTGCGCTGTGCTCTATTGGTTGTCGGGTTTGACCTGCACGGAACAGAACTTCATCACCAAAGCGGGCGCCCAACGCTACGCCGCGGAACGTGGGCTGATACTGGTTGCGCCCGATACCAGTCCGCGTGGCAGTGATGTGCCCAACCACGACTCCTATGCCCTGGGACAAGGCGCAAGCTTTTATGTCAATGCCACCCAGGCCCCCTGGTCGCAGCACTTCAGGATGGAGGACTACATCGTCGCGGAGTTGCCCGCGCTGATAGAACAGCACTTCGCTGCCACATCGGCGCGCTCGATCGCCGGACATTCCATGGGCGGCCATGGTGCGCTGGTGCTGTCGCTGCGACACCCGGGACACTATCGGAGCGTTTCGGCTTTTTCTCCGATCGTCGCGGCTGCACAAGTGCCATGGGGACAGCAGGCGCTGGCTTTATACCTGGGACCCGATCCCACGGCTTGGCAGGCCTACGATAGCGTGGCCCTGGTCGCCAACGCCAAAGAACGCTTGCCGTGGTTGGTACACCAGGGACTGGCTGACGAATTTTTGCACGAACACCTGCGCACGGAGTTACTGGAAGAAGCGTGCCAGCGGGCCAATCATCCGCTTAAGCTGCAGCGCGTCGAAGCTTACGATCACAGTTACTACTTTGTCAGCTCGTTCATCGCAGAGCATATCGCTCACCATGCCGATGCGTTGGCGCGCTAACGCGCAGCACGTTTAAGCGCATTGATGGGTTCGCTTGCTACCGTGTCGCGGCCCTATACTGGCAGCAGATGAAAATACCGGCCAACCTCCAGCCCCTGATCGATGACGGCGTCATCGACGAAGTCATTCGTCCCTTACGCAGTGGCAAGGAGGCCTCAATCTTCATCGTACGTGCCGGCGGGCAGTTGCGGTGTGCCAAGGTCTACAAAGATCTGCAGCAGCGCAGCTTCCAACAACGCGCGCAGTATCAGGAAGGTCGTCGTGTGCGCAGCTCCAGACAGGCGCGGGCCATGGGTAACAGCTCGCGCTTTGGGCGCAAACTGCAGGAAACCGCCTGGAAAAGCGCGGAAGCTGATGCGCTCGTGCAGCTCGCGCAGGCAGGCGTCAGGGTACCTCGGACCTATGGTTTTGTGGGCGGCGTGCTGCTGATGGAATTAATCCTTGGCGCGGACGGCGACATCGCCCCCGATCTCGGCGAGCTTGATCATCCGCCCCAACAAGCGCGCGACTATCATCGGTTTTTAATCGATCAGATCGTGCGCATGTTATGCGCGGGCCTGGTGCATGGTGATCTCTCTGAGTACAACGTGCTGGTTGGCGTCGAGGGGCCGGTGATTATTGATCTGCCGCAGGTGGTCAGTGCCGCCGGCAATAACAGCGCGCGCGCGATGTTATTGCGCGACGTTAATAACATCACCGCCACCCTCGGGCGTTTTGCGCCAGAATTGTTAACCACCCGCTTTGGCGAAGAAATGTGGGCCCACTTTGAACGGGGCGAGCTGTTGCCAGACAGCGTATTGACCGGTCAATTTGTCGACGACGAACGCAGCGCCGACGTCGCGGGTACCTTAGCCGCCATCGATGACGCGCGCGAAGAAGCGTTATTGCGCCAAGCCGGGCGTGACGCCGCCACCGCCCATGATCAACACCCGCCGCTCAGCGCGCGTTACGAGCAACACGATCCAGGTGATGTGGACTGAGCTCCGTGCATGGCTCCGCGCACCCTCATCGCACAGTCTCTTACGCCCGATCAGGAGCCTGTGACCCTGACGCTAGAACAGGGGCATCACGTGGTGCGGGTGCGCGGCGAAGTATTGATGTCCAGTCGTGTCAGCGGCTCGGAACAAGCCTTGGCCCAGCTTGCTGTTGCGGGTGCGGTGGGCGGCCCGGTCAGGCGGGTCTTAGTCGGCGGACTCGGTATGGGTTTCACCTTGCGCGCCGTGCTGGATGAACTGGATACCCGCGCGCACGTTGATGTGCTCGAACTGCTCGCAGCGGTTGTGGAGTGGAACCGCGGCCCCTTGGCGGCCTACGCCGCGCAGCCCTTGGATGACCCGCGAGTGACAATCACAGTGGCGGACGTCTTGGCGCACCTCACCGCAGTTGGCCCGGCGTATGACGCGATTGTCCTCGATGTCGATAACGGCCCCGAGGCTTTTACGGTCGCCGCCAATAACCGGCTTTATCTGCCAGCCGGCCTGGCCAATTTGTATGCTGCGCTGCGCGAAGGTGGGGTGATGGTGTTGTGGTCGGCGTTCAGGAGTCCGCGTTTTGAGCGGTTGCTGCG
>JAYUQF010000367.1:0-3574 GCA_043756885.1 Pseudomonadota bacterium | reverse complement strand
ACGACCAATAAGCCTCCCGATCGCCTACCTCCTCGTTCCTTCACGGATATAAAATCGCCTCAATCAAAATTCAACGGGAATTTCGCAACTCGCTCTATTGCCAAAAATTGCAACGCAGCGGCAGCCGCTCAGGATCAGCCGAATGTAGAGATTATTTTGACCAGGGTCCTTAACGTCGGCGACGAACCATGATGGGGCATAGGCTGCGCCATGGCGCCACGGTTGTTCACAATTGTCTGAGCCGCTGCAAATCTGAAAAAGATGGCGGAAAGGCGAGATACGTGGGTGGTGAGGGTGCGCTAGCGCACAAGCGTCCTTGTCAAGAGTGGCGCTAAATATACCTCGCAGCAGTTCCGGTCCCTAAAGGGAGCGAGTATGATGCGCGGCCATGACGGCGGACGGCCTGCAAGGCTGGACGCATACCCCACCGCAAGAGCGACCGAAGCATGCCCATGCCCTCGCTGATTACTGAAGTACCGGCGTCTGTTCGCAGCACCACCTCTGACACTCCACCAGCCAATGGTATGGTGAAGGACATCGAGGGTAAGTCCTGCGTCTTCTACGACGGTTACTGGATTCGACGCTACGAAGTCCCCAAGGACGAAGCAGCAGCCCGCAGAGAACTTATCGATCAACTGACCAAGCGCGTTTTCCATCACACTGAGCCCGGCATCAATACACCGGGTTACAACCTCGCGGAAGCGCGCGCTGCCTACGAAACCGCCAGCGATCGGGACCATAAGCGTGTCAACGCGGCGATGTTGGCAGGCGCACTTCTGAATCGCGGCTCGGACATCTTTACGATGATCTTCGAGCTCAACCGCCGCGGCATCGAGATCACGCAGACCAACGAGCTCATGTTGGAATGTGAGTCTTGTTTTCTCGAGGCCTTCGACCTCGGCAAACAGGTCAAACATTACAGCGGCGAAGAGGGTCTCGACGAATTGTGGGGCGAGCCGCTTAAAGTTTTTTATATGCCGGTCGCCGAATTTTACGAATCCCGGTACATCAAGATTGCGCAGACCATGGCGGCTATCGATGGCATCGCTGAACGACTGCTCGAAACTGTCGCGGTAGCACCGGGCTTCGGCGGGTTGGCGGAAAAAGTCACCGCTTATTGCCGCGCGGCTAAGCTCGAAAGCGAGACCATAAAAACCGATCCGGCGATTTTCCGCGTGTGGCCAGATTTTGTAGTAACGGGTGATAGTCTGTGGGACTTTCAGCCTCTACGTCTCGCGGTCGGTGATAATCAGGCCATGCTTGAACAGGGTGCAAAGTTGGTACGTGAAGGCAAGCGCCTCATCGAATGGATAGCCTTCGCGCGGGTGCCAATGCCCAAGACCACCGAAAATTTCTTCAAACGCTGCGTCAGCTTTAAGGTCGCCGTCGAGTCGGTACGTGGCGCCTGAGGCGCTCGCTTAGGCTAGCTTGATCTCAAGCATCCTGCCCGGGCTCGTCGAAATCGTCGGCCGCACTCAGGTGCTGAGCGGCGATTCCTGCAGCCGGTATGTGCTTGTCCCTGACCTTGGACGCCGGCGTGGTCTTGGCCGACGCGCAGGCTGCAGCGGGCACGGCACCGTGTTTACTGCCGCATTCAAAGCCGAACACGGCGATGCTACAGTTACCTCTTACACGAGCTTGCGTTACCGGATGGCAGGGCGTTTCAGTGCCGAACACGGTGTTGGTGGGTTGAAGCGTAATCTGCTGGCGCGTTACGGCGATCCCCTCGGCCTTGCATTGATGCGGCAGTTAAAGAGCAGCTTTGATCCCTTCAACCTCATGAATCCCGGCAAGTTGATGCCGGCCGGGTAAAAGAGCACCGGTTTCTGCAATGAGCGCACGCTACGACTATGTGGTAATCGGGGCTGGAATCGTCGGCCTGGCGACCGCCCAGCGCTTGCAGATTGGCCAGCCGTCTGCACGCATCGCCGTGCTGGAAAAAGAAGCCCACGTAGCAGCGCATCAAAGCGGCCATAACAGTGGGGTCATTCACGCGGGGGTGTACTACGCGCCGGGCAGTTTGAAAGCACGCTTATGCCGCGCAGGTTTGCAGGCCACGTTTGCCTTCTGTGCCGCCAACGACATTCCCCATCGCCAGTGCGGGAAGCTGATCGTGGCTAGCGATAGTGTCGAAGTTGAACGGCTGCGCGCATTGGCCGCGCGTGCGGTGGAAAACGGCCTGACGCTGGAATGGTGGGACGCGGAGGCAATTGCTAAGCGCGAACCGGAAGTACGTGGACTGGCCGCCCTCTACGTAAGGGAAACGGGCATCGCTGATTATCCGTGTTTATGCCAAGCCTTGGCCGGGCACATCGCCAGCGGCGGCGGCGAACTCGCGTTCGGGCAGCAGGTGGTGGCGATCGACGAACGTAGTGATGAAGTCGTGGTGCAAACCACACGAGGAGATTGGCGCTGCGCAAAGTTAGTCGTATGTGCCGGTCTCCAAGCGGACCGCCTCGCGCGATTGGCTGGTCTGGAAGTGAACTGCGCCGTCGTGCCATTCCGTGGTGATTATTACCATTTGCCCGCGACGCGCGCCAAGTTGGTCAATACGCTCATTTACCCGGTGCCAGATCCGACACTGCCGTTTCTCGGTGTGCATCTCACCCTCACTACTGACGGTGGCATTACCTTGGGGCCGAGCGCAATGCTGGCATTTGCACGCGAGCAATATCGTGCCTGGGCGTGGCAAAGTGGGGACGCGTGGGCGGCGCTGCGCTTCCCGGGCACTTGGCGTTTGCTGTCGCGCTTCCCGCGCGCCGGAGTGGCGGAACTCATGCACGCGCTGAGCCGGCGCGCCTATCTGCAGGCGGCGCGACGTTATTGTCCGAACTTGCGTCTCGAAGATCTGGCGACTAAATCTTGCGGCATCCGCGCTCAGGCGGTGAACCGCAGCGGTGAGATGCTCCACGACTTCTTGTTCCAGTCCACACCCCGCAGCGTGCACGTCCTTAACGCGCCGTCGCCGGCCGCAACTTCAGCCTTTCCAATCGCGCACGCTATTGTTGAGCGTCTGCAGACAAGTCGGGCTTCCTGACGTGGGCTGTGCCGGCACACGGCGAAATTTGCGTAAAATTCACTGTCCCAATCAGCACGTCGTTAAAGACGTGCACCATTATCCGCAGGAGTAGTTGTATGACCGAAACGACCGTCATTACCGGGCTCGCGCGCACCCCGATGGGCGGCATGCAGGGCGATTTTTCAGACGTCAGTGCAACCGTGCTGGGTGCGACCGCGATTCGCGGTGCCCTCAGCCGCGCCGGCCTTGCACCTGACGCCGTCGACGAGACCATCATGGGTTGTGTGTTGCCGGCAGGTCTGGGTCAGGCGCCAGCACGGCAGGCGTCGTTAGGTGCTGGCATTCCCATGAGCGTGCCCTGCACCACCATTAACAAGATGTGTGGATCCGGCATGAAAGCCATCATGCAGGGATTCGACGCGATTGCGGCCGGATCGGCGGCAGTGGTGGTAGCCGGTGGTATGGAAAATATGACCAACGCCCCCTATCTATTGCCCAAGGGCCGGTCGGGATTACGGCTGGGACATGGTGAAGTGTTGGACCACATGTTCTTTG
>JAYUQF010000366.1:0-3583 GCA_043756885.1 Pseudomonadota bacterium | reverse complement strand
TCATTCCGACCCTGCGTGACGCCCCTAGCGATGCCGAGATCGTGAGCCATCAATTGATGGTGCGCGCCGGCATGATTCGTCAGCTCGCTTCAGGGATCTACACCTGGTTACCGCTGGGGCTGCGTGTATTGCGCAAGGTCGAACGCATCGTGCGTGAAGAAATGGACAGAACCGGCGCCCAGGAAGTATTGATGTCGGGTGTGCTGCCTGCTGAGCTGTGGCAAGAATCGGGACGCTGGGATCACTACGGTCCCGAGCTGCTGCGCATCAAAGATCGCCATGATCGCGCCTTCTGCCTGGGCCCGACCCACGAAGAAGCCATTACCGACCTCATCCGCAACGACGTGCATAGCTACAAACAGTTACCAGCCAACTTCTACCAGATCCAGACCAAATTTCGCGATGAGGTGCGGCCGCGCTTTGGCATCATGCGGGCGCGGGAATTTCTGATGAAAGACGCCTATTCCTTTCATCTTGATCAAGCTTCACTGGAAGTGACCTACCAGGACATGTACCGCGCCTACAGCCGTATCTTCGAGCGGGCCGGCTTGAGCTTCCGCGCCGTACTGGCCGACACCGGCAATATCGGTGGCTCAAAATCCCATGAATTCCACGTGCTGGCCGACTCCGGCGAAGATCTGATTGCGTTCAGCACCCAGGGCGACTACGCCGCCAACGTTGAGATGGTGCCGGCACCGGCGCCGGGTGTGCCACGCGCCGCGCCTGGCAAAGCGCTGGAAAAAATTGCAACGCCCAAGGCTCATACCATCGCCGAGGTTTGTGCACTTTTGAAAGTTGCAGCGAGCCAAGTGGCAAAAACCCTGCTGGTCGCGGGCGAAGAGGGTGGCCTGGTGGCCCTGGTATTACGCGGCGATCACGAGCTCAATGCCATCAAGGCACAAAAGATTGCTGGCGTCGCGAGCCCCTTGCGCATGGCGCGCGCGGATGAAATCGAAGCAGTGGTGAAATGCCCCCCTGGCTCGATCGGTCCCTGCGCACTCCCCGTCAAAGTTGTAGCCGACCGCGCGGCGGCCGTTATGGCTGATTTTGTCTGCGGTGCGAATGTTCATGGCTTCCATTTAACCGGTGTGAATTGGGGCCGTGACGCCGCCGAGCCGGAAGTGGCCGATCTGCGTAATGCCCAAGCGGGCGACGCAAGCCCCGATGGTAGTGGCCCTCTCGACATTAAACGCGGCATCGAAGTTGGCCACATCTTTCAGCTTGGCACCAAATATTCCGAAGCCATGAAAGCGCGGGTGCTGGACGACACGGGCGCCAATGTCACGCTGGTCATGGGCTGCTACGGTATCGGCGTGTCGCGTATCGTCGCGGCCGCTATCGAGCAGAATCATGATGACAAAGGCATTGTCTGGCCGCTTGGTATCGCACCTTTCGAATGCGCCATCGCCCCGATCGGTATGCACAAATCGGCACAAGTCAAAGCCACTGCCGAAAAGCTTTATGAAGATCTGCAGGCGGCCGGTATCGATGTGCTGTTCCACGACGGTAATGAGCGCCCCGGCGTGATGTTTGCTGATCTGGAACTCATAGGCATCCCCCACCGTATTGTGGTGAGTGACCGTGGCATCGCGGCGGGCACCCTGGAATACAAGGCCCGCACTGCCGCTAGCGCCGAGGCCGTGCCGCTGGTCGACATTGTGGCGATGATGACGGCGCGCATTGCGGCTGAGCGCTAGTTATTACGAGCCTGCTTACTCCCGAAGGGGGGAGTAGGCCAATCAAACGCAGCCCTTACCGAGATTCTGCATCGAAATTCTCGAAATTCTCGAAATTCTGGGACAGCCATTAAATTTGAAAAGAATTACCTCCGGAACACTTCTGCATCGTCTAGCGCGCAAATGCGTGTTCCGCACCTCGATTTTGTGCGCGTGTAGGTCCAGGATTGCGTGGGGCTGCATGCAATAGTTTTAACCCCGAGTACGTATGAACGGTCGCCGGTGCTGGGATCTGTCGGTCAACCTCGACCGTGAGTTGATGCCCAACTCATCCGTTCGCTCGCGCATACAGTCGTCGCGCGACTGATAGTCCACGCACCCAACGCCAACCGCGCTGCTCCGCGATGTGCTGTAGTCGATGCGGCGCGCCAACGAATAACGCAAAGAGTGATTGCATGTGCGTCACCGTCCCGAACCACGCGTCGGGTGCAATGCCGAGTGTCTGCAGTAGGCGCGGCGTTTCGCCTGAAATGGCCCCAGGTTTATGGGCACGGGCAATGCGGCCGCTGGCATCGACTAAATCCAAATAATCTTGGAGGTAAAACGGCAACTCAGCGCGATTATCAGCGCACTCGGCGCCGACAAACGGCAACAACGGCGGGATAACACTGTCATTTACGGCGCCTTGGGCACCATCGCTGCGGGCGATCTCAACCAATCGCTGTTGGAGGGAAGTGAAGTCGGACTGCGACACCGTTGCCGCAACCCCGGCTCAGATCGGATTCAAATCTACGTACGCCATTACTGTCAGTAAGGCCGTTTCGTCCAACAGGGCTTGCGATTTGAATCGTCCTTCCCAGAAGCGGCCCGTGCAGCCATCCTCGAGGTTGGCAGCTTGGGCCAGTCATTCATTCAAACAGCGCATGAACCAACTCAAGTCACTCAACCGCGCCGACCAACGTAGAAGATCGCCCTTAAGCAACACCTGCTCCCAGTCCGCGAGCGGGCCGCCCACGAGGTAACGCTGCGCATAAGCCGGCCCCGAAAAGAGCCGGCACCAACGCTCTACAACTTCGCGATCACTCCAACCCCGAGCACGTTCAACATCGATGCGCACCACCAGATGACAGTGATTCTTCATCAGTGCATACGCGCAAAGATCAATGGCAAAGCTGTCCGTCAATAGCTTTAAGCGGTCGAGCAACCACGCACGCCGGTGATTGAATGACTTGCCGCTCACGCGATCTTCGCCACACAAAAATGCGCGACGAACGCAGCGGGCAATAACATGGTAGTAGCGCGTGTCAGCAACCGACACAAGTGTTGAGCGTGGTTTGGTCATCCGTGACCTCCTTAATATTCGTCATCGAATTCAATCAGCTTCCTGCTGTTGGCTTCACCCAAAGCGGGTGATCGCGTGGATGTCAATTTGATGGATGTCCCAGATGGCATCTCCCAAACCAGGACTCGCTCGGACCGAAAAGGCGGCTTATGCTTCCTATACTCTTTTTTTTGTGACTGCAATTTCCCACTGTTCAAAACCCGCTCCATCCTTGAGCCCCATGTCGTCCACCCGTCCATCGGTTGACGGGGAAATGAAATATCCAAAATCCTGCAGGCTTGGATTGGCCTGCAGGCTTGGATTGGAATGTGGGGTTTAAGCGAGCGTCATACGTAGGTACTTAAGCGGCCCGCAAAACCGGTTTGAGTCCGGTGGCCAGTCGTCCGCTACGCCGGTCTCGATGAGGATGCGCACGTTGCGCGTTGAGTGCAAGGTAGTCGATGGCGCGCATGAAGGCCGCGCGTAAGCGACGCGGAGCGGATGCGAGCAAAGCCTCGACGATGGCAGGGATGACTTGCCAGGCGCATCTGGCTGTACGTAAGGTTGAAGTAGCGACTTCAGCAAT
>JAYUQF010000365.1:0-3588 GCA_043756885.1 Pseudomonadota bacterium | reverse complement strand
ACCGATCAGTACCCAGTGTTGTGCCTTGGTAGGAGCGACCAAAGACCGTAGCGTGCGTGCGCCATACGTCATCCTGGCGTAAACGCTGATGCAGGGCTGTCATCTGCCAGTTATCGCTCAGCGTTAGGTCCAAGCGCGCATCGAGGGCCTGCTCGCCATAAGCGCTGCGCGGCAGTCGACCGAACGTCGCGGCGTGCACGTCACCGTAGTCCTTGTATGAATAACCAAGCCGCAGGCCCCACTGCTGCCCAGCGCCAAAATCCAATTCCGTGCGCGCTAAATGGCTTTGATCAGCAGTGGCATAACGATAGTGTTGGGAGCCGCCCACAAATTGTTGACCTGCCGCGCGCGTGGCAAAGGCCGACCGTTCACTTTGTGCACTGATGACACCACCCACTGCATCGCTGCCATAGCGTACCGACGCTGGCCCGTTCAGCACCTCCAGCCGTTCAATACTCTGCACATCGATCAACGAAAAATATTCATTCGGGCCGTCGCGATAAACGCTGTTGTTGTAGCGAATGCCGTCGATAAGGGCGAGGGTGCGATAACCGGTGAACCCGCGGATATACGGTGAGCCCTGGCCGTGAGCGCTCTTCTGCACCATCACACCAGGCGTTTCGGCTAAGGCTTCGGGCAAGCTGCGCGCCTGACGACGCAGGAGCGTGTCCGGCGTGATCTCAGTGATTTGATATGGCAGGTCGCGGTTATCGGGCGCCACACGCGCGGCCGTCACAACGTGTTGTTCGACCGGCGATGAAACCCCTTCCGCCGCAGCCTGGCTCGTAATCGTCAACAACACGAGACACAGCGCAAATCGTGGCAGCGATACTCTTGCGCCGCGTGGCTTATGCATGTCGGTAATGCAGAGGAATGGAGGGATCTGAGCGACACCACAACAGTAGGGTGCACACACTATCGCTGTCTGGCGCCTATCGGTAGCGCGACCAGGGCGCGCACCAGACAGAGCGAGCGAGCGGGGAATCCGATCTAGGGTTGCCGCCCTTCGAAATCCCCGCCGCCGTACTTACTTGGCTGCAAAGTCCGCCGGCCAGTTTGTGCGCCAGTCATGATCAAAGTCGGCCACTGTCACGGCGCGCTTTAAACTCAGATCCTCATTCAACAACTCATAGATGACATCGGTCTCGCTGCGCATGCCAAAAAAGATGATGGCCTGATCAAGGCCCGCGCCTTCGATATGCACCTCGCCTTCGCCGCCATGGGAATAACTGCCGGCCGCTTTGACTTTCACCACTTCGCCGCCATTGAGCTGCTCGCGCACCCGTAACTCACCTTCCAGCACCAGGGTCGAGGTACAGGCCGCGTGGCGGTGATACATGCATTGGCCTTCCGCTTCGAACTTGACCAGCATGTCGGCGGTACGCGCCGCGAGGTCGACGTTCAGAATTCGATAATAAGTGCCGGGCGTGAAAAATTTATGCCACTCAACCGTACTGGTGTCGTATTTAAAGCCGGCCTTATCGGCGCGGGCTTGGGTCTGCGTGGCAGTATGGGTGCTCATGTTTGTTTTGCTCCTTCAGGTCTGAATGTAGGCGGATGGGTAATGCGGAGTTTACGCCTTGCGTGGCCGTAAATGTGCGACTAGATTCGGGCCCTTGGGCGCCGCCCCCAAAAATTGCAACGCAGCGGCAGCCGCTCAGCAACAGCCGAATGTAGAGAGTGTTTGACCAGGGTCCTAAGGGCCAACTCCGACCCGGTTCATCGTGCTGGCCGCACCAGCACCCGGCGGGCAGCTGCGTGCGGCTCTGTTAGAGTGCCACCACTTCTCAATAGCGGGCACAGCTCATGATGCACAAACGATACACAGGCACCATGCTGGCGGTGCTGCTGGTTACGACTATTGCGCCCCTGGCGGCTCACGGCAAAGGCCCGAGCGAGGCCGCACAAGAGCAGGACAACTGGCAAACCTACGGCCATGGTTTTGCCAATCAACGCTACAGTGAACTGCACGAGATCAACACCAACAATGTCGCGCAGTTAAGCCCCGCCTGGATCATGCAGACCGGCGTTGTTGGCACCTTCCCGAGCAATCCACTGGTGGTCGACGGTGTGATGTATGTGACCACGCCGTTTAATCACGTGATAGCCGTGGACGCCGCAAGTGGTGCGGAAAAATGGCGTTATAGCCATAAAGTCAGTACTGACAAGCTGTGCTGCGGCTCGCACAATCGTGGCCTGGCCTGGGACCAGGGCCGCTTGTTCATGATCACCGCCGACGCACGTTTGGTCGCACTGGATGCTAAAGACGGCAAGCTGGTATGGGACATGCCGGTGGTTGATCCCATGAGCGGCGATCCCGACGACCTCGCCGCCATCAGCCACTACGATCCGGCGCATCACGCAGCTTTTGACAGCTGCCACACATTTTGCCGGCAATATGGCGCCGCTGGTGTATGACGGCAAAGTTTTTGTCGGCGTCAGCGGTACGGGTTATAGCGCGGTCTTGAGCGAAGCTGAAAAAGCCGGCGCTTCAACCCTGGGGCGCGCCGGCGTGCGTGAGGGTTTGCGCGCGTTCCTGAGCGCCTACAGTATCGACGATGGCCATCTGGTGTGGCGCTGGTATGCCACCGCTGCCAGCGGCTGGGAAGGTGACTTCGTCAGCAAAACTTCCTTCGGCGACGTGCTGCCACGGGACATCACCGCCGAGCGCGCTACTGCACATAAGTATCGCGATGCCTGGAAAACCGGTGGTGGCTCAATTTACTCAACGCCCTCCATCGACACCAAACTTGGCTTGATCTATTTTGGCACCGGCAATGCGTCGCCCGGTTACGAAGATGACAAACGCCCTGGCGATAATCTTTACACCTCATCCCTGATCGCCCTTGATGTGGCGACCGGCAAGCTGCGCTGGTATCACCAACTGGTACCTCATGATCTATGGGGGTACGACGCCTCCTCCCCACCGGTACTGATCGATCTCCCCGGCCCTGATCAGCAGCCACAGCCGGCGCTGGCCGCCGCTTCGAAATCCGGTTGGATGTATGTTTTAAATCGTCTGACCGGCGCACCGCTGCGGCGCTCGCAAGCCTTCGTGCCACAAGATGCCACCATGTTCCGGCGTGCCACGGCGGCAGGCATCGACGTATTGCCCGGTGCAGCCGGCGGCGCCAACTGGCCCCCCAGTGCTTACAGCCCCCAGACCGGCTGGGTTTATGTGCCGGCCAGCGACGCTGCCAGCCATTACCACTTGGAAAAAAACGCGCAGGGCAAAGAAGTCACGGTGCTGAGTTTTGGTGATGAGACAAAACGCGCTGGCACGCTGTCGGCCATCGATCCCAAGGACGGCAAGATCCAATGGCAGTTACGCACCACGCTGCCGGTCATGTCGGGTGCTTTGGCAACCGCCGGCGGCCTGGTCTTTGCGGGCGAGTCCAACGGTGATTTCATCGCAGTGGATGCCAAAAACGGTAAGCGCTTATGGCGCTTCGCGACCGGCGCGGGTGTGAATGCACCACCTGTCACCTATCGCGCAGGTGGCCGGCAATATGTCGCGGTCGCTGCGGGCGGCCATGCGCTGTTCAAGTTCCCGTTGGGCGATGCCGTGATTGCATTTGCCTTGCCTGA
>JAYUQF010000364.1:0-3589 GCA_043756885.1 Pseudomonadota bacterium | reverse complement strand
TCCGGGCGCGTACAGGCACCTGACCACGGGTGTGTCACCAGTCTGCCGGTGCGTGTGGTGGATGGCCGCATAACGTTGGGTCTGCCGCTCGCGGTGAGCAGCAAAGAATTGATATGAGCTGGGGCGCGCGCACTGTCAAAACCACCTGCGCGTACTGCGGCGTGGGCTGTGGTCTGGTGGCCAGCGTCAGCGACGATGGCCAGATCGATATCAGCGGCGATGCCGACCACCCGGCCAATTACGGTCGTTTGTGTGCCAAGGGTGCGTCCTTGGCGGAGACCTTGGCCCACACTGGGCGCCTCACGACACCCTTGATCAATGCTCGAAGCGTCAGCTGGGACACGGCACTGCAGGAAGTGGCATCGCGCTTGCGCGCGACTATTGCAGAGCACGGCCCGCAGTCAGTGGCCTTCTACGTGTCGGGACAACTTGGTACCGAGGACTACTACGTCGCCAACAAGCTCATGAAGGGTTACATCGGCGCGGCCAATATCGATACCAATAGCCGCTTGTGTATGGCCTCATCGGTGGCCGGACATAAACGCGCTTTTGGTGAAGACATCGTGCCCGGGGTTTATGCCGATCTTGAGCTGGCTGACTTGGTGGTGCTGGTTGGATCGAACCTCGCCTGGTGTCACCCGGTTCTGCAGCAACGCCTGCTGGCCGCGCGCGCTACGCGTGGTACCCGCGTGGTGGTAATTGATCCGCGCGCCACCGCCACCTGTGAACATGCTGATCTGCATCTGGCCATAACGCCGGGTAGTGACGTTGTTTTGTTCAATGGTCTGCTGCGCTTCATCGATGACGCGCTACTTTGTGATCGCGATTACATCGCCGCCCACACCCGTGGTTTTGACCAAGCGCTGGCCTGTGCCCGTGCTTACGACATTCAAACGGTGTGTGACATCACCGGCTTGGCGCGCGACGACGTCATGCAGTTTTATCATTGGTTTGCTGCCCACGAGCGCAGCGTCAGTGCTTATTCCCAGGGCGTGAATCAATCCCACGCCGGCACCGATAAGGTCAACGCGATCATCAACTGTCATCTCGCCACCGGCCGCATCGGTTTGCCCGGTGCCGGGCCTCTGTCCCTGACCGGGCAACCCAATGCCATGGGCGGGCGCGAAGTAGGAGGTATGGCCAATACGCTGGCCGCGCACCGCGAATTTGATGAGCCCGGTGCTGCGGCCGGCCTGCAGGCGTTCTGGAAAAGTCCACACATCGCGGCCCATGCCGGCTTAAAAGCAGTGGAGATGTTCGACGCTATCGCCGCGGGTCGAATCAAGGCGGTGTGGATCATGGCGACCAACCCGCTGGTGAGTTTGCCCGACAGTGACGCGGTGGCCGCCGGCCTGGCCCGTTGCCCCTTGGTGGTGGTGTCGGACATCAGTACGCAGAGCCTCACAACTCAATGTGCCCACATAGTGCTGCCCGCCGCCGGTTGGGGCGAAAAGGATTGCACGGTGACAAACTCCGAGCGGCGTATCTCGCGCCAACGTGCGTTTGTCAGCCCACCCGGCGAGGCACGCCCCGATTGGTGGATAGTGTGTGAAGTGGCTAAGCGTATGGGCTTTGCCGCGGGTTTCACCTATGAGGGCGAGTGGCAGATTTTGCGTGAATACGCCGCCTTAACCGCCCTCGATGGCACGCGGGTCTTGCAGCTCGGTGCGCTGGCGACGTTGGATGAAAAAAGTTACGCCGCGCTGACACCTTTGCAGTGGCCCTTGCCGCCGGGCTGTATCACGCACGATGAGCGACGTCTGTTCAGTGATGGCCACTTTGCCCATGGCGATGGCCGTGCGCGATTTATCGCGACCGTTTACCGCGCGCCGCACAGCGTGTGCGATGCGCAACACCCCTATGTGATGAACAGCGGTCGTGTGCGTGATCAATGGCACACCCTCACCCGCAGTGGCCGCGTGGCGCGACTGGCCAGCCATTGTGCCGAGCCTTATGTTGATCTGCATCCAGCAGATGCTGCGAGCCTGGCCCTGGCGGATGCCGAAGTGGCGAGTGTTGCACGTGAGGGGCACAGCATCCTCATGCGAGTGCGGGTGACTAAAAATCAGGCACCGGGCAGTGTATTTGTGCCCATGCATTTTTGTGCAAGCTTCGCCAGCCGTGGTGCGCCCAACGTACTCATTCCCGCCATCACCGATCCGATTTCGGGGCAGCCCGAATCGAAGGCTACGGCGGTCGCGGTGCGCGCTTATCGTGCGCACTGGTATGGTTTTGCGCTGAGCCGCGCTGCTTTCACGCCGGACAGTGAATATTGGGCACGCATGGTCTGTGGTAATGGCTGGCGTCTGGAAATTGCTGATCGGCGTGCCATCACCGACACCGCTGCCTGGTTCGCGCGTTTATGCGGTGGCGCCTTACCTGACGACGACGTGATGATTTATCGCGATGAGACGCGCGGCGCTTATCGGTGTCTGGCACTGCGTGACCGGCGGCTGCATGCCGCGCTCTACATCGCCCGTGAGCCGGTGGGCGTGTCGCGGGAATTTGTCACGGCGCTGCTGGGCAATGAAATAACGCCAGAGCAACGCCTCGCCGTGTTGGCGGGCCGGCCGGCCGATAGTTGCGCGGCACCGGGCCCCATGATCTGCATTTGCCGCCAAGTTGGTGCGGGCCGTATTAGAGAGGCTTTGCGCGCCGGGCATAGCAGCTTAAGCGCGATCGCGACGGTGACGGGTGCAGGGGGGCAATGCGGTGGTTGCCGCAGCGATGTGCAACGGCTGATCGATGCGAGTTTCGCCCGTGTATTGTCCTGACATGCGCGGTGGGCGTGTGACTCTGGTCGGTGCCGGGCCCGGCGATCCCGAGCTGCTGACTCTAAAAGCGGTGCGGGTACTGGGCGAAGCCGACGTGGTGCTGTTCGACGATCTGGTTGCGCCCGAGGTATTGGCTCTGACACGCGCCACGGCGCGGCGTCTGCATGTGGGCAAGCGCGGTTATCGACCCAGTTGCCGGCAGGAATATATCCAGCGGCTCATGATCCGCTGCGCGCGGCGTGGTCTGGCCGTTGTGCGCCTGAAGGCTGGCGATCCCCTGGTGTTTGGTCGCGGTGGAGAAGAGATTGCCGCCTTGTCGGCGGCGGGTATCAGCGTTGATATCGTCGCAGGCGTCACCACCGCGTTGGCACTCGGCGCCGAGCTGCAATGTGCACTGACCATGCGCGGCGTGGCGCAGTCGCTGCAACTGATCACGGCCCACAATCACGTCGGTCTGTTGTCGGCGGCGTTGTCTGCGCCCAACGATGGCCAGACGACCAAGGTGATCTACATGGGTGCGGCGCGTGCCGCGGAAGTTTTGCTTGCCTTGCTGGCAGCGGGACACGACGCCGTTACGCCGGCGGTGGCGGTAGCGGCGCTATCGCGACCCGAGCAGCAGGTGTGGGCGGGTGCTCTGCAAGACTTGCTTGGCGGTGTGGCGCAGCTCGATCGCCGTTTGCCCATTGTGATCGCAGTGGGTGCAGTGTTTGCCCAAGTGCGCCGTCGCACGGTGACGGGCTCGGTCCACGACCGGGCGGGTTTTTCGAGCGCCAGTTTAAATTCCCGCGAAGTCCGATCACGCAACTACGGTTAAG
>JAYUQF010000363.1:0-3593 GCA_043756885.1 Pseudomonadota bacterium | reverse complement strand
CTCACACACCGCGCGGCGCATACGATCGGCCAAGGGTATCGCGGCACGTTTGTCGGTCTGGCGCAGCAGGCAGGCAAACTCTTCGCCGCCGCAACGGGCAAATACATCTTCGCTGCGAGTCGCGCTGTGACAACGCTGCGCGACTTGCTTCAATACCTCGTCACCGGCGAGGTGGCCGTAGGCGTCGTTGATCGATTTAAAATGGTCAATATCGAGAAAGATCAAGGACAACGGCAAACGATGGCGGTGATGCCAGGCGAATTCCAATTCCAGTTGCTCACGCAGATAACGTTCGTTGAATACCCGCGTCAAACGATCCTGCGTCGCCGACTCATACAGATAAGTGGCATAACCTTCTTCGATGGCATCGCGAAATTCAAATTTGAAAACCGTATGCGAGCCGAACTTCATGCGCTCGCCACCCACCAGCTCACGCACACTCACTAATTCACCTTCCACCAGGGTGCCATTGGTCGAACCAAAATCTTCCACCACGACCCGACCATCGGGTGTCACTACAAACAAGGCGTGGCGCCGGCTTACACCTTCGTCATCAAGCACGATGTCGCAGTCTTGCGCACGGCCTAGAATCAGGCGGCCCGAGCCGATGTGGTAGGTGCGGCCCACCAGCTTGCCGCTGAGCACCGTCAGATAGGCATTGCGTGGTTCGTCGGGCAGCTGCGCGCTGGCCGGCCAGTCCGGACGCAAAAAAGTGCCGGTCAGCGACGCAAATGCCCCAACGGCCTGCTGATCTGGGTGAGCCACGAACACTCCTGGGTTTTTCTAACTCTGACGCAACGATAGCGTGCAAAGCGCATGGGACTTTAGCCTGCAAGCGGAACGCGCTGGTTAAAGTTCAAGGTGTGACGGGCCGCTGCTGCGATATCTACGCCTGATTTCACGGTAACCGGCGTCCCACCTAACGCGCGATAGTGCCCATGTCCGTACCACAGCCCAAAATCACCCGATTACCGGCCCAAAACGGCCCGCGCATACGTAGTGTTGCCGCGGCGCCGAGCCTGGCCAACAACGCGCGCCTGGCGAGTTGTTTGGGGCTGGTGTGCAACATGCTTCCGTCGGTGACGGCTGGGCTTGTGAAGTGTGTCGCGGCCGGCGATGGCGGCCATGATGGCAGTGCGACATGGCCCCCTGGAGTGGGTGTTGATAACGATGTCGCGACGCTTAGCGAACGACTCCAGGCCGGTGTTGAGCCACAATTGATAGTGCAGGCTGCCGACGCCAGCACCGTTTTGCTTGGACGTCGGGTGGTCCATACCACACACACTGAGGCCCTCTTAGTGCTCAAGCTGGCGGCGCCCCCGAATTTTATGCACGGCATCTGAACGAATCGGTCAGCGATCGACTGCGCCTGGAGACGCTGCTGTATAAAGCTATCGAACGCGAGCAACTGCATTTGGTCTTTCAGCCCAAGATCTGCGTAACGAGTGGGCGTGTGGTCGGTGCTGAAGCGTTGCTGCGCTGGGAGCTGCCGGGGCGCGGTCTGGTTTCGCCGGCTGAATTCATTCCCATTGCCGAAGAAACCGGACTGATAGTGCCAATCGGTGCCGGTGTATTAGCGCAGGGCTGCGCGCAGTTGAGTGCCTGGGCCGCGCTCGGATTAGGCGATCTGCATTTGGCGGTCAACGTTTCAACGCTGCAGTTCCAAGCGCCGGGCTTTGTCGAGCAGTTAGCACAGCTATTGCGGCAAGGCCAGCTTGACCCCGCGCGGCTGACTCTCGAAATCACCGAAAGCCTGCTGCTCGATAACAATGGTGAATCATCGCTCAAACTGGAGCGCATTCGGGCTTTAGGCGCCAAAGTCTCTATCGATGATTTTGGCACTGGTTATTCTTCACTCAGTTATCTGCGGCAATATCCGATCGACGAGCTTAAGATTGACCGTTCTTTTTTGTCGGGGCTGCCTGAGGATCGTGGCAACCGCGCTATCGTCGAAGCTGTGGTGCATCTTGCCCACGGGTTGGATCTGAGTGTGGTGGCGGAGGGCGTTGAGACCGTGCCCCAGATTGAGTTTTTACGGTCAGTCGGATGTGACCAGATGCAGGGGTTTCTCGCCTGCAAAGGTGTCCCGATCACGGAATTTCTGCACTTTGTGCAGCGCCATCGTGCGCACGGTTGGCAGCCGCTTGCACCCACCTGACGTTTGTTCGAGTCGATGCTGTGCCGTTTGCGACTGCGCCTGAACAAGCGCCCAGCGGTGCCGGCCTCACGCTGCGTGATGATTGTGAACTAGACTGCCCTGACCGAGACTAAGACACACCACCTTTGTCCTTCAACCAGTGCAACAGCCATGATCAGAGCGTGGGCCATCGCCAAACCTCGCCGCGCCGCGAGGTTTAGCCTCAAAGCGCTGCGCTTGCGCGCGATCATTAGCGTGCTGCTGATGGTGGCCGTGCCAAGCTCGACGCTGGCAGGGCTGGGCTGGGCAAATTGCCAACACGGGTCTGGTCCGTCCACGGCTGCGGTTCATCACGATGGCGCACCCGCCAATCACAGCCACACGAGCTCACACGCGGCGGTGAGCAATGTGATGGGCGCTAGTGCCGACAGGGCTCATCATCAACACCATGACGGGCCACAACAGCAGTGTTCCTGCTCGAAGTTGTGCGCTACGGCCTGTGCGCTGGTTTATGCGCTACCCACGCGGGCCCCTAGCCTGCAACTGATGGTGTCGTGGGATCATCCCGCGCGAGCCGCGCAAGACAAATTGTCCGACGCGCCGTCGGGCAAACCATTTCGACCACCTATTTACCGCTCTGTCTGATCCTCGCTACGCGCCGGGGCTGAGGCCTCGACACGCGTGACCATACATCTGTCGTGTTGCGTCTGCCGCTTGCGGCCAAACAAACACGGTGGTGCTTCTATACAGATCCGGAGGGGCACCATGCCTCGTTTTCGAAAGATTTCCGTCACGGTGGTGGCACTCGTGCTGCTGGCACTGACGGCCTGCGCACAACTACCCGCCGATCGCGGCGTGCCTGATGTGCATCAACTGCTGGCTGCGCGCAGTGGCCAGCAACTCGGCGCACCCGAAGCTGACCAACAAACATTGCTTGACGACCTGTTGAGCAATGAGCTGAGCGTCGACCAGGCGGTGCATGTGGCCTTGCTGAACAATCCGCGCGTGCGTGGTGAATATGCGCGCTTAGGGCTTGCGGCGGCCGACGTCTACGATGCTGGCCGCCTATCGAATCCGCGCTTGTCGGTGGAGAGTCTGGCCTCCAACGTCAGCGGCCAAGCTGATCAACTGGGATTCGGATTGGCCCACAGTTTCACGGACTTGTTGCTGTTGCCGGCCCGCGGGCGCCTCGCCGCAGGCGAATTTGAACGGGTCAAAGAGCAGACGGGCCACGCGCTCTTAAGCCTCGCGGCGGAAGTTGAAATTGCCTATACCAATCTGGTCGGCTTGCAACAGGTGGCTACTCTGCGTCGCGCCGTCGCGAGCACAGCGTCATCCGCAGCAGAGCTCGCCCAGCGTTTTGTTGATGCGGGCAATCTCACCGCGCGCATGGTGGCGCAACAATCGGCCGATGCTGCCAGCGCCCGTGCCGAAGCGCTGCAGGCCGATGATGATG
>JAYUQF010000362.1:0-3594 GCA_043756885.1 Pseudomonadota bacterium | reverse complement strand
ATGGCGGTGCCTGGAACGGACTTGTTAGCATGGCGTCCCTGCCCACAATGGAGTTGCACCATGTTCGTTATCTGGCGTCGAATGTTGTATCTGATTTTCTGCCTGCTGGCGCTGGCCGGCTGTTCCGGAGATCAGCAAAACAAGCTTTCACGGGTCGGTGTGTCGTGGCTGGACGGCGACTACCGAGTGACCTATGCCGACGGCCAGCAGCTCAAAAGCTGGGAAGTGCGCGACAGCAAGGTCACCAGCGATCCGCAAAAGGGTTATTACTACTTCTGGGCGCTTATTGATGGCAAAAAGGCCTATGTGCAGACGCCGATCGAACGCACCTATATCGAAGAAATGCCTTAAACATGGGCCGCTGAGCGTGGTCAGCGGCGCTAAGGACCCTGGTCAAGATTATCTCTACATTCGGCCGTTCGTGAGCGGCCGCAGCGGCGTTGCATTTCTTGGCAATAGCCCCGCTATTGCCAGCGAAACGCGTCTTGCTCCAACCACTCACGACCACCCTCGGTGTTGACGAGATAATATTGACCAGGGTCCTTACCGCAGCCGCACTTCGTGATCGTACTCACCCTTGCGTACCTCGAGGATCGCATCCAGCGCCTTGACCATCTCGGCAAAACTGTCGTGGCCATGGTCTTTGGGATCAAAGGTTGAATCCAGGCGCTTGATCATGGGCCAGATGGCGGCCTTGTTTACCCACGGCTCGCCGCGGTTCTCCGCCAGCAGGCGCACGGCCCGCCGCACCATCTCGGCGGCCAGATCAACCGATCCGGCGGGTGCCTGCGCCTGACCGGGTGCAGCCTGCGGCTCATTAAGATCACCTTCAATCAAATTTTCGTAATAACGAAACTCGTGACAACTTTTGGCCCAGTGCCGGTTGGTCGCAGGACGCGTGCCGACTCCGATCAAAGTGCGACCGGCAGCCTTGATCTTCTGCGCGACGGGCATGAAGTCGCTGTCACCACCAACCACGATAAGGGTGCCGATGTGACCGAAGCGCGCGAGATCTTCCGTGGCATCCAGACAGAGCTTGATATCGGCACCGTTTTTGGCCGACGCGCCCGGTGGAAAAAGTTGGATCAACTCAACGGCACACTGTAAGAGCGCGTCGCGATAGCGCCCGAAGTACTGCCAATTGCAGTAGGCGCGATTGATAGCAATAGGCCCAAACGAGGCGCCCAGCTCCACGATCGCCTGGATGTCGACCAGCGGCTCCTGGACCTTGAAGCGGTTGTCGGGTTTGCCATAACTGCCTTCACCGAACTTCTCCTCGACCAGCCCGGCATGCAGGTTTTCAAAATCCCAGTAGATTGCGACCGAGCGCAGCTCGTCGTTTCGCGAATAACTCAATCGTTGTTTCCTTGTCGGCCGTTGGCCTTATCAGGTACGCGAGCGGCCAAGATTTGCTTCTACCAGCCGCGCGCAGCCGACACGAGGGTGATGTTGGCCACGCCATCGGCGCCGCTCGCCAACGTGCCGGCCTTGCCACGCACCAGTTGCGCGAACTGTACAACTTCACCGCCATAGGTGTCGAAGCCGGGCACCGGCACGAGAGTCGCGGCTTTGCCTTTAAGCGCACTTTCCAGCTCCCCCGGCATACCGAACAAACCACCACGCAGCACAAAATAACCCTTGGTGCCGTAGAACTCGACACGCGGCGGGCCACCGGCCGCGCCTGTGCAAGCGGTGATACTGCCAACAGCACCGTTTTTGAACTGCACACTGACGGCTGCGTGGTCGTCAGTTTTGAAGTTCCAGCAGCGCTGGCTCAGCACACCGTTGGCTTTGGACGCATCGGCATTCATGAGCCAGCGCAGTACATCGAGCAGGTGCGTACCCAGATCACCTATCGCCCAACCGCCGCTGCGCTGCTGGTTCTGGCGCCACTTGGGCGGTGCACTGGGATACGGATGATAAATCTGCACGCGTGCTTCGAGCGCTTCGCCATAACGACCTTGTGCAATCGCTGCGGCGAGTTTCTGCAGTTGCGGATGGGCACGGTTATTAAACCCGATGCGCAGCACACGATCACTGCGCTCTGCGGCACGGGTCATGGCTTTGCAATCGGCCACCGTCACCGCCATGGGTTTTTCGCATAAAACATGCTTGCCGGCTTTCAGCGCAGCGATAACCTGGGCGCGATGCAGATCCGGTGGTGTCGCCACCCACACTGCGTCGAGTGTCGGATGGGCGAGTAGGGCAGGCAGGTCCGTGTAAGCAGCCGCTAAACCATGACGCTCGGCAAAAGCCTGGGCGCCCTTGGCGCTTGAGCCGAGCACCGCCACCAGGCGATTACCGCGTGCGCGTGTTATCGCGGGCGCAAATGTGTGATCAGCCCAACCGGACGAACCAAGCATGCCCCAGCGTAGATCAGCCATAAACAAACCCCTTAACGACGTGTTCGAAAAATGCGCGAAACCGCGCTCAGGCGAGCGGCGGCGGCTGTCCTGGCGTGGCCGCCAGTTGGCTGTCGATGCACGCCCAACGCGGTGCGCTGTTAATCCAGATATTCATCGCCGGCTGTACCGCGCCGGGATCGTCCAAGGTGCCGACCCGCACCACCACCACCTGGCTGCGTTCTTCGGCGTGGGCATAAACGTGTGTACCACACTGTGCGCAGAAGCGACGATGCATATGACTGCCGCTGTCCGCAATACAGGGATAATCACCCAACAAGCCTTCAACCGTAAAAGCTGCCGCTGGAAACAGGCTATTAACCGTCGCACTTCCTGCAGCGATGTATTGGCACACCCGACACCAGCACAATCGCGTGACCAACGGCGCTGCGGTGATGCGGTAACGCACTGCGCCGCAAAGGCATCCTCCTGTCAGTATCACAAGCTCACTCTCCCGAGTTATTACTCGGCCGCATCATGCGGGGAGTCGCGCTACTACAGCAAGCGCCTGACGCAGCTTTCAATCACCGAACCTCGTGGTTAAGATTCCGCAGCGTCGGCGCGGGCCATGGTGACACGCGCGGCAGCGGGAGAATCATGGGATGACAGCAATAACGGTCGCGCCGCGGCACGACCAGATCACTGCCGCCTGGCTAAGCGCCGCGCTGCAAAACAAGGGTATCGACGCCACCGTTACTGATTTCGGCATCGAAGGTGTTGGCACCGGCCAACTCGGCGAGACCAAACGGTTTTTATTGCGCTATCAGGGCACGCCGCCGCCCGCTGCGCCGCGCACCTTGGTCGGTAAGTTTCCGTCCGACAATGCGGTGGCAGCGGTTACCGGCCGCGATCTCGGTTTTTACCGTTCAGAGGTAATGTTCTATCGCGAACTCGCCCATCGCGCGCAGATCCATACACCCAAGGTTTATGTCGCCGAACTCGACGCCGACAGCGGTGATTTTGTGCTGTTACTGGAAGACATGGCGCCGTCTCGTGCGGGTGACCATATGCAGGGCTGCTCGGTTGCAGACGGGGAGAAAGCGCTGCGCGAGGCCGCCATGCTGCACGCCGCGTTCTGGGACGACACAGAACTTGAGCGCCAACCCTGGCTCTATGTGCCGCCCGGCGCGCAGGGTTTTTACACAACCGAACTGCTCGAGTCGTCGTGGGATTTTTTTGTCGCGAACTACAC
>JAYUQF010000361.1:0-3642 GCA_043756885.1 Pseudomonadota bacterium | reverse complement strand
TGGCAAAACGCTGCGGCTGCCAATGGTCTTTCCAGGCGTCCGCCCAGTTCTGTTCCGCCAGCACGGAAAAACTCGCATCGGCGGCGGGCCCAAGCAGGGGCGACAGTTGCGCGATGATGAGATCACGATCGACATCGGCGTCGAACAGCGCGGTAAGGGTGAATACCTGCCAATCACGATCCGTGGGCACGCCCGGCTCGTCAAAGATTTCGCTATCACCTTCGCTGGTCGTAATGGCGCTGGCGCCTAATTCCTCCAGCATTGCTTCGATTTTGGCGTAGTGGGTCGCTGGCACACGACAACGCAGTTCAATCCACTCGCTCACAGGCTTGTGTCGCCGGCATCGGCCGGGCTGTTCAAACCTGCCCCAGCTTGCGTTCGAGATAGTGAATGTCAGTGCCACCGCCACCAAACGCCGCATCGGCGATCAGGTCGCGATGCAGAGGCACATTGGTCTCGATGCCTTCAATGACCATTTCAGTCAGTGCGTTTTCCATGCGTTTCAAGGCCACCGCGCGGGTTTCGCCGTGGCAGATCAATTTGCCGATCAGAGAATCGTAATAAGGCGGCACGGTATAACCAGCGTAGATATGGGAATCAACACGCACACCTGGACCACCGGGCGGGTGATAAACCGAAATGCGTCCCGGTGACGGTCGAAAGGTATAGGCGTCTTCGGCATTGATACGGCATTCAATGGCATGACCCATCGGCTTGATATCTTCCTGGCGGACGGTGAGCTTTTCACCAGCGGCGATCAGCAGCTGCCATTTGACCAAGTCAACACCGGTCGTCATTTCTGTGACCGGATGTTCGACTTGGATGCGGGTATTCATTTCGATGAAAAAAAACTCGCCGTTTTCGTAGAGGAATTCGAACGTGCCCGCACCACGGTAACCGATCTTGCGGCACGCATCGGTACACAGACCGCCCATCCGAGCCCGAGTCGCAGCGTCGATGCCCGGCGCCGGCGCTTCTTCGATAATCTTCTGATGGCGACGCTGCATGGAGCAGTCGCGCTCGCCGAGGTGGATGACATTGCCGTGGCTGTCAGCCAGCACCTGGAACTCAATATGGCGCGGATGTTCGAGAAATTTCTCAAGGTAAACGTTGTCATTCTGGAAAGCATTCAGTGCTTCGCGCCGGGTGAGCGATACGGCGTTACGCAAAGAGGCTTCGGTGTGAACCACACGCATACCGCGTCCGCCACCACCGCCAGAAGCCTTGATGATGACTGGGTAACCAATCGCGCGCGCGAGGCCCATATTGTCTTGCGCGTCGTCGGTCAGCGGCCGGCCCGAGCCCGGCACGCAGGGCACGCCGGCTTCCTGCATAGCGCGGATCGCCGAGAGTTTGTCGCCCATTATGCGCATGGTCTCAGCGCGTGGGCCGATGAACACAAAACCACTTTTTTCTACGCGCTCGGCGAAGTCGGCGTTTTCCGACAGAAAGCCATACCCGGGATGGATGGCCTCCGCGTCGACTACTTCAGCGGCGGCAATCACCGCCGGAATGTTGAGATAACTGTCGGCGGCCGCCGGTGGGCCGATACATACCGACTCATCGGCCAGACGAACATGTTTGAGGTCGCGGTCGGCCGAAGAATGCACGGCCACGGTTTTGACGCCGAGCTCACGACAGGCGCGCAATATGCGCAGCGCAATTTCGCCGCGGTTGGCAATAACAATTTTATCGAACATGAGGGCTTAAACGATGACGAACAGCGGTTGTTCGTATTCCACTGGATGGCCGTTATCCACCAGGATCGCGCTCACCTTGCCGCTCACTTCGGCCTCGATGGGGTTCATGATCTTCATCGCTTCGATGATGCACAAGGTATCGCCGACCTTGA
The DNA here is from genome assembly GCA_043756885.1 of Pseudomonadota bacterium. Classification (GTDB taxonomy): domain Bacteria; phylum Pseudomonadota; class Gammaproteobacteria; genus JADJYF01. The sequence continues at coordinate 1,790 of JAYUQF010000361.1, read as the reverse complement.
CTGTGCTTCCCACTTTCACGAAGGGCGCGCTGTCGGGCGAGGCCGACAGGTAGAACGTGCCGACCATCGGCGACTTAATCGTATTGCCCACCGGCTCGGGCGCAATTACGGCCACCGGCACAGGAACGGCGGCCTGCGGTTGGGCCATCATCGGCGCCTGCATGCCCATCGGCATCGGCTGGTAGGCCATCACCTGGCCACGGCTGATGCGGACCGACTCCTCACCTTCCTTGATTTCGATTTCGGCGACACCCGATTCTTCGAGCAGCTCGATGAGCTTTTTGACCTTTCTGATATCCAACTTAGTCCCCTGGGCCGGGCCCGTCGGTCCGGCTGTGTCTCATAGAAAGTGATAGTGCCGGCTGTTCACGGCCTGGCGAGATAGTGGTCGGCTGCCCGCAGGGCTAGCTCATAACCTTGGATACCCAGCCCGGTTATGACACCCAGAGCGATGTCCGACACGTACGAATGCTGACGAAACGCTTCGCGCGCGTGCACATTCGAGATATGCACTTCGATGAAGGCAATGGCGACACCCAGCAAAGCATCACGCAATGCGATGCTGGTATGGGTATAAGCGCCGGGATTGATGACGATGAAGTCCACCCCCTCGGCACGCGCACTATGGATGCGGTCAACGAGGGCGCCTTCGCTATTGTTCTGATAGACGGCCAGCTCATGGCCTAGGCGGTGGGCGGCTTGCGCACACTGCGCTTCGAGATCAGCCAAGGTTGTCGACCCGTAAACCCCAGGCTCACGCAGCCCCAGCAGATTCAGATTCGGACCATTGATGACCAACAGTTTTGACACGCCGCGGCATCCTGAACCCGGTGATTCCGGGAGGCGCGAGGCTAGCATACTTTTGCGCACTTGCGCCCGCGTTTGGCGATTTTAGCCGCTATTTGTCCTGTAACCGGTCGCTCGATAAGGGCTGGGTCAAATACGCTTCCAGCGTTCTGGCGGCATCCTGCGCGTGCCACTCCCCCTGATGAGTCGTCAGTACTTTGCCATCGCGGCTGACCACCACGGAATAGGGCAAGGCGCCGATCTGGTTGCCCAGCGCGGTCATCATACGGGCGACGTCCTGGTCGCCGAGTACCACCGGGTAATTGAGCCCATGGTCGGCTAGAAAAGGCTTTACGGCCTCCACTTGGTCCAGAGCGATACCGATAAATTGCACGCCGCGCGGGCCGAGTTGTTGCTGCAGCTCGATGAAGGCTGGGATCTCTTTCAGGCAGGGCGGACACCAGGTCGCCCAGAAATTCAGCACCACCAAACGGCCCCGCCACTGCGACAAAGGCTGGTGCGTGCCGTCAACGTCAACAAAAGACCAGTCCAGCACCGCGCTGGGCTGGGCCGGGTCTGGCGCCTGCACAGCTGGCACCGCGAGCGCATCGGCCGGCACCAGCAGTCCGCGCGAAGCATATTGATGGGCCAGATAACCGCTGGTCGCTGCCAGCACGGCCAGCGCCATAAAACCGAGGTAAGCGGGCTTCATGGCCGCGAATGGCGCAAGCGATCGAGATGACCGCCAAACTCCGCCGCTTCGATGAAGCCTGTGACGCGATTGCCACGCAGCTCCTCGCCATTGGCAAAAAACAACACGGCCGGTGGGCCGAACAATCCATAGTGTTTGAGCAGCGCCTGGTCGGCCGGCGAGCCGGCGGTCACGTCCGCGCGCAACAATTTCATCTGCGACAGACGCGGGGCGATATCCACATGGGCGAAGGTTTGTTTCTCCAGGTGTTTGCACTCGATACACCAGTCGGCATAAAAATCGAGGACCACCG
>JAYUQF010000360.1:0-10222 GCA_043756885.1 Pseudomonadota bacterium | reverse complement strand
CAGCAACTCGGCAAAACGTTTGAAGGTGTCGCGAAAAAAATCTGCATGCAGGTAATAGGCGCGGTCAGCATAGGCAAAAGTCATATCACGCGAGGCCTGGGTATACGCGTTCTTGACCTGCTCGCTGCCGGCGGTAACACCCAGGCGTGTTACCGCCTCGGTGATGAGCGGCACGGTCACGCGTGGCACGTTGCGATAGCTGAATAAGGTGCCGCCCAGATCAAAAAATACGCCCTGCATGATAGTGGCCTCAGTTGAGCACGCTGGCGAGACGACTGCGCCAGGCATCGTCGGTGAAATCCATTTTGACCGGTGTGACCGCGACCGCCTTGGCGGCGATGGCCTGCAGATCGGTGTCGGGCAATTCGTTGCCGCTGGTGTAGGCGATTTTCACCCAGTAATAAGGCTGCGCGCGTGCATCAAGGCGCGGCACGATGGAAAACGACCCCGGCGGGCGTCGGCCCTGGCTGGTAAGTCGAACGCCGCTGACTTCGGCCACCGGCACATCGGGAAAATTGACGTTGATAAACGAGCCTGCGGGCCACGCTTCCAGGCCGACAAGTTTGTGCAATAGGTCGGGGCAAAACGCTTGCGCAGGCGCAAAATCGGCCACCGCGCCGGGCGCGCGCACTTGCGACAGTGCAATCGAGCGGATACCAAACAAGGTCGCTTCCATGGCCGCTGCAATGGTGCCGGAGTAGGTAACATCCTCGGCCAGGTTGGCGCCGCTGTTGATGCCCGACAGCAGCAGGGTGGGTGGTGTATCGGCCAAAACCTGCGACAGCGCCATCAGTACACAATCGGTCGGGGTGCCGGCAACCTGAAAATGACGGGCATCAATTTGCCGCATACGGATGGGCAAGGTTAGGGAAATTGAATGGCCGGCGCCACTTCTTTCCTGATCCGGTGCGACCACCCACACATCGTCGGTGATAGTCAGGGCGATCTGTTCCAGGAGCGCGATGCCGGGCGCATGGATGCCGTCGTCGTTAGTGATGAGAATACGGTGATGCGGATGAGATTGTTTCATGGCCGCAGTATAACGACTTCATCATCGCCTCAAACGTATGTGGGAAACGCGTGCGGATTTTTGCACCGTGCGGCGCCGCTCAGTCCAGCCGTCGTTTTACCCAACGCAGCACAGCACCCAGCACGGGCAGTTGTTCATAAACTTCTGCGGCCGCATCCCAGTAATCGCGATGAACAATGACACGGCCGTCGGCGCCAAAGCGCACATGGGATGCACCATGGATGTGCCGCTCCAGCTGCGGCTGCCAGTTGCGCAAACGGTAATAAAAATCCCATACCAGCACTGCGCCGTCGTTCTGCAGGGCCACTTCACGCACCACAAAACGCGGCGTCTGCAGGCGCTCGAACATGCGCGTGAGCAGGGTTTCGAGCTGCGCAAGGTTCTGCAGATCGTTAAATGGGTCGCGAAAGTGCACCGTCTCGCTATAAACCGCGGGCAGCGCGACAAGGCTGGCGAGACTCAGACTTTCCCAGAACGCACACACACGCGCTACGCGCAGGTCCTGGCCTATGAGCGGGTCAGCCATCGCACCACCGGGAGATAAATTATATTGGGCAGCAGCGCCAGAAATTTCATGACGAGGGTGAAACGGCGGGGGAAATGGATTTCAAAGCGGCCGCGTGCGAAGCCGGTGATGATGGCCTGTGCGGCGTCTTGTGCATCAATAAGTGCCGGCATCGGAAATGGGTTGCTGGCGGTCAGGGGCGTGCGCACAAAACCCGGATTGATCAGATAAACATCAATACCGCGCCCGTGCAGTTCGACAAACAAGGCCTCAGCCAGATTATTCAGCGCGGCCTTGCTGGGGCCATAAGCCAAGCTGCGTGGCAGACCACGATAACCGGCCACGCTGGAGACCAGGGCGAGAGCGCCGCGGCCGGCGCGGAGCAAACGCGGCAGTACTGCAGCGAGGGTGTTGTACACACCGCCGAGGTTGGTATCGATGATGTGTTGTGCCCGTTCGAGTTCGAATTCCGTGACACTCTGTGGCACATAGTCACCCGCCAGCAGCACAACCAGATCGTATCCGCCCCAGCGCTCCACCAGCGCCTGTTCGGCGCGTGCAATGCTGGGCGCATCGGTAACATCCAAGGGCAGGGCGCAGGCGCGCGCCGTGCCCAGGACATCGACCTGTTGTGTGAGTGTATCGATGCGCCGTGCCGACAAGGCCACCCGCGCGCCGCGTGCGTGCAGTTGTTGTGCAAGCGCAGCGCCGATGCCGCTGGATGCGCCGATCAGCCACACCCGTTGTGTGGACCACTCGCTGATGGCGCGATTGAGGCTCATGGCGCGCTGACCAGGCCGATGGCAGGCGGTGCTTGGCGCGTGCGCATCAACACGAAACAAGCGCCAGCCTTCAAAATACAGGGCAACAGTCCATAGGTGAGGCGCAGGGCCAGCACCGCCTCACTGGTTGCTGCGCTGGTGGCGTTGTAACCGCACAGAGCTAACAAGGGCAGGGTTACGCCGGCGGCGAGGGCGAGATTGAGTTTGGTGACCAAGGCCCATAAACCGAAGTAGGCGCCACCGGGATAACCACGGCCCGCGGCTACTTCATGATCGATAGTATCGGCAAGCAAGGCTGGCGGCAGGGCCAGATCGGCGCCTAGCGCGAGCCCCGATAAGGCGCAGATCAGGAAAAACGCCAGTACATCGCCTGGCCCCAGAAACACTGCCCAGATAAACGCCACCATCGCCGCGAACATACCCATCAACCAGGCGTAGGTCTTGTCAGTGCGACGGGCCAGCCACGGCCACAAGGGCATGGCGAGCACGCCGGCCGTGAAATAAACGAATAAAAATGCAGCGCCCAAATCGCCGCGACCGAGCACATCGTCAACATAAAACAGCACCAGGGTCGCGGGTATGGCATTGGCGGTGCCGTTCAACATGAAGACGGTGAGCAGACGACGCAGCGCCGGGTTGGCGAGCGGCCGGCTCATGGCGCGCCACCACCTTTCGCCGCTGACGTTCAGTGCTGGTGGTGCTACGGCGCGCGGCGCATAACGCACGCTCACAGCGGTGGTGAGTAACAACAACGCGGCAACGCCCAAGGCAAATGCGGCATAACCGGCGCGTGGTCCCCAGGCGCTGGCACATAATTGCGGCAGAACCGCACCGGCCAATACCCCGAGCAGCCCCAGCCCTTCACGGATGGCGGTGATGCGAGTGCGTTGTGCGGGATCGGTAGAGAGCTCTGCGCCATAGGCGTGGTAGCTGATCTGCATCAGCGCGAGTGCGCCATAAACCAGCATCAACATCGCCATGAACCACCACGCAATGTGCGGCAGCACGGCGGCGGGTGGTGCAAACAAGCCGTAACTGGCGGCCGCCAGCATTGGCGCGCCCGCCAGTATCCAAACACGGCGGTCGATACCACGCGCCTGGGCGTAATCGCTGAGATAACCAAGGGCCGGGTCCTGGATACCGTCAAAAGCGCGTGCCGCTAATAGCAGCGCGCCTTGCATACCTAGCGCCAGCCCAAATTGTTCGGCGTAGAACTTGGGGATATGCACATACACCGGCAGGCTGAGCATGGCGAGCGGCGCGGCCAGTGCGCCGTAGGCATAGAGCCGTGCACGCGGCAGTGTATTCACCAGGCAGACTTGTCCGTGTTAAGCAGTTCGGCACGGGCCTTGGGCGCACTGGTTGCAGCGTTTAACCAGATGCCAAAAAAGGCCTCGACAAAGGCCGGGTCGGCAATCGTGGCGAGATATCCGCGTGCCGAATAAAAGCGCGCGTCGACGCCGGGCCGTGCCAGACCAATCAAACGATCGCCCTTACGAACATCGTGAAAAGCCGCGGCCATTGCTTGTGACCAGCGCGCCAGCATCAATTCGTCGTCATAACCCAGGCCGCGCATTTCGCTGACACTGGTTTTAACCAGATCGGCGCCGTCGATTGCCATGGCGTATTCGAGGTCGAGTGCATAGGTAGTGTTAGGCCGATAACCCTCACGACCGGTCCACAATCGCGCCGTATAAATCTTGAACCCAAATCGACGCATGACCGCGCTGCCGTGCAATTGCAGCTCAGGCGCCTGGGCCACGAGCGCTGCGGGCAGTTCGCTGGCTGCAAGTGGCACGCCCGAGCTGACGCACAGCAACACTGCCGCGCACAGCAACCTGCGCCGTAGCGTTTCAGCGTGCATGGCTGAACGCGAGCTGCGCAACATCGGTTCGACCACAGCGAAAACCTGCTTCGCAGTAACACAGATAAAACTGCCACAGTCGCAAAAACTGCTCGTCGAAACCGAGTGCGCGGATCGGCCCGATTGCGGCATGCACACGTTCGCGCCATAACTTGAGTGTTGTTGCGTAGTCGCGACCGCAGCGGGCACTGGTCTGCAAAGCGAGGCCGCTGCGCGCCGCATCGGCGACCATGCGCGATTGCGGCGCGAGCATGCCACCGGAGAAAATATACTCGCGGATAAAATCGCAGCTGCGCCGATAACGCTCAAACACCTTTTCATCGATGGTAATGGACTGCAGCGCTGCACGCCCGCCGGGCTTGAGGCGGGCATGCAGCACATCAAAAAATGTTCGCCAATACCGCTCGCCAACCGACTCGAACATCTCCACCGAGACGATGTGATCGTAGTGTCCGCGCAAGTCACGATAATCGATGAGCTGCAGATCGACCTGCGCGGCAAGACCGGTTTTTTCCAGATGCGCGCGGGCGTAACCCAGTTGCGCAGGTGAGAGCGTGATACCCGTTACGCGCACATTACGTGTGCGCACCGCGTATTCGGCAAAACCACCCCAGCCGCAACCAATCTCGAGAATATGCTGGCCGTCCTGGGCGCCCACCATGGTCAACATACGTTCGTACTTGGCGTGTTGTGCACTGCCCAGCGAGCGTGAATCGTCGCCATCAAAACAGGCGCTGGAATAGGTCATGGTAGGGTCCAGCCACAGGCCGTAAAAGTCATTCGACAGATCGTAGTGGGCGGCGATGTTTTTCCTGGCCTGGGCACGGGTATTGGTGCGCCACAAATGTTTCAGGCGCAGATACAGCGAGACCAGGGGCTGAGCATAAAAACGCTGCGCCAGCGCCGTCTCATTGGCAGCGCATAACAACAGCAGCGCGGTGAGATCCGAGGTTTGCAGGCGCCCATCACGATAACACTCAGCCATGCCAACATCGGCGGCGCGCAGTAAAGACCCGGCCACACCCCAGTCGCTGATCTCAAGATCAGCTTGAGGGCCTGGCCGGCTGCCACGAAAACGGCTGCGAGTGCCATCGGGGGCCGTGAAATTTAATTCACCGTGATCGAGCCGTTCTAAAACGGCCAGCAATGCGCGTCCCCAGGTGGGTGCTGAGGTGCGAGCATAGGTTTTGCTGGAATTGTTGCTGGACATGGTCTGCTTGCTCAAGAGGAAGTTTTTAGCGTGGGTGGTGCCGGCTTGCGATACCACGGCACACGTTTGCGCCACAGCTTGAAGGCTTGCCAGTGGATACGTGCCAAAACACCCAGGGTAAATAGTGGATGAGTCAAAAACGCGCGCAGGGTGGTTTGGGCGTTGAGCGTGGTGGCTGTGCCGGCGATGGCGGTTGATATCAGACGCTCGTTGTCGTCCGCACCATCGTAGTAATCAATAACAGCGCTGCAACGTGTGGCCTGTTGATCAAAACGAAAACGATAGTGACCGCGCACCTGGCAGAATGGGGAAACATGTAGTTGTTTGTCTGCTCGCAGCCAGGTGTCGGTACCAATGGGGGTGTGGTCCGGCGGGCTGAGCACGTAGTCATGGCGCTCACCAAAGGTATTGCTGACCTCACAGATGGCGGCACGCAAAACCCCACTACGGTCGTAACAATACCAAACGCTGATCGGGTTAAAGACATAACCTAATAAGCGCGGAAACGTCTGCAGCACAATCTCGCCATCAACGTCGTGACGGCCAGCGGCGAGCAACCTGGCACGCGCCCAGGCGAGCAGGTCAGATCCATCACGTGGACCATAATCGCGGGCATAAAACGACAGCAGATTAAAGCGCTCGCAGCTCAGCCAGCGATTGCTTAGAACGTGCAGACGTGAAAGTGGGATGCGCAAAAAGAACACTCGATAAATAAAGCGGTGCGCGACCGGCCGCAGCCGATGATGAAACACCGTGCCAAAACACAATTCTGGCGCGTTTGGCGGCCCACACGCAGGAGCGACTTCCATTGGCGTAGTCACGCCGCGCTCAAAAAACGCGCAAGCGCCGAAGCGGGCGGCAGTGGTACGCGGCTCGCTTGGCTGGGTTGGCCCCATGGCCGTGCCACACCGCCCAGTTGTTCAGCTACCAAGAGCCCGGCCTGTAGCGCATCTTCGTGAAAACCATAACCGCAGTAACTGCCGCAGAACCAGGTGCGATTGATACCCTGCACTGTCCATAACAACTGCTGTGCGGCAAGTGCGGCTTGGTCAAACTGGGGATGCTCGTAGGTCGTGCTGTAGTGACTAGCCTGGGGGGCAGGAGGCTGGGGCGGATTTAAAGTCACAAACCATTGCCGCGGACTCGCCAAGGGTTGCAAGCGATTCATCCAATAACTGACGCATAAAGCTGCACTGTCGTCGTCCTGCGCGCGGGCGAGAAAATTCCAGCTTGCCCACGCGCGCCGACGGCGCGGCATGAGCGCTACATCGGTATGCAGGTAGGCACTGTTGCGTGCGTAACGAAAAGCGCCCAAGACGCGTTGTTCGTCGTCACTCGGTACAGCCAGGAGCCGCAGGGCCTGGTCGGCATGGGTGGCGAGCACAACTTGGTCAAAATACTGAGTCTGTCCGTTGGCCATCACCACGCCAACCGCATGGGGCAGGCGTTCAATGCCCTGCACAGCCGCGTGAGTTAGCACCGGTCCACGCAATTGAGCGCGCAGGCGGCTTACGTATTCACGGGCGCCGCCCACCACGGTACGCCACTGCGGACGGTCGCGCACTTGCAGCAGGCCGTGATTCATACAGAACTGAATAAAAGCGCGTGCGGGGTAATGACGAATATCTGCCGCCGAGGCTGACCAGATGGCGGCGGCCATGGGCATCAGATGGTCGCGGCTGAAAGCTTGGGAGTAGCGGTGGCGGGTGAGTAACTCATGCAGCGAAAGATCGGCATCCGGTCCGGCCAGGTAGCCGGGTGCTTCGCGATAGAATCGCGTGATATCGCGCAGCATGCGCCAGAAACGCCCACGTAGCAGGTTACGCGGCTGCGCAAGCAGCCCGCTTAGATCGCTGCCAGAATACTCAAAGCGGCCATCGTCCAACGACGCTGCAAAAGACATATCACTCGCGTGGCTGGCAACATCGAGGTGAGCAAATAGAGCAACCAGGTTTGGATAGTTGGGCGCGTTGTATACGATAAAGCCGGTATCAATCGCGAGCGCACGACCACCATCGTCGACCGTCACGGTATTGCTGTGACCACCTAACGCAGGCCCGGCTTCGATTAAGGTGACGTGGTGTTTGCGGTCCAACAGCCATGCGGCGCTAAGGCCAGCGATGCCGCTACCGATGACAGCGATATTAAGCGGCGCGTCGCGCGCAGATAAATGATGCATGTCTTGGTTTCCATTGCCCCTGTTTGACCTTACGTGTGTCTATGGGAACCGGATCAGGGTGCGCATGGCGCTGATCCGGGCGCTTGTTCCGGACGTAATGAAGTCCATCATGAGGAAAACCATGTCCATCAAGCGCCCGCCCGATGACGCGGATATTCTGCCGTTTCCTGCAGCCGACGAGGGCGCGCGGATTGACCGCGCTGCGCTAGAGCGTGACGAGGAGACTGCACTGCTGGTAAAGGTACGTGACCATAACGACAGCGCCGCCTTCAGCCGGCTATTTACATTGTTGTCGCCGCGAATCAACAGTCACCTGCGCCGTGGCGGCATGGAGCCGGCCGATGCCGAAAACCTGCTGCAGGATATTTTCCTGGTGGTGTGGCGCAAGGCCGCCATGTTTGACGCCAAGCTGGCCTGCGCACGGACTTGGATATTCACCCTGGTGCGCAACCGGCGCATCGACCTTCAACGCGCCGCGCAACGTGATCAACGCTTGGTCGCCGACTACGCGCGCAGCGACGCAGGTGCCGAGAGCTACGAAATGGACCTGATGGCGCAAGCCTTCGGCGCACGTATCGGAGCGATGTTGACTGAGCTTCCAGTTGAACAGCGCGAGGTGTTGCTGAAGTGTTATGTGGAAGGTAAGTCCCAGCGCGAAATTGCCATCGAGTGCGGGCTGCCGATTGGCACAGTGAAATCCCGCGCGCGCCTCGCCTTTGAACGCGTCAGAGCAGCATTTGGAGAGGCACGATGAACGACATGCAGCACCCGTCAAGCGGCTGGCTGATGGATTACGCCTGCGGCCATTTAAGCCCGGCTTTCGATATTGTCATCGCGACCCATCTGCTGGGCTGCGCTACTTGTCGTGCCGATCTGCAGTGCGCCGAGCGCTTGGCTGCCGAGGCCATGTTCAATACAGGTGCGCAGGCGCCGCGGCTGGTGGCAGCCGATATACTCAGCAGCACACGCAGTGTGCCCGACATGCCAGCTTGGCGACCCAGTGGCAATGTGACCAGCGCACCGGACCTCACCGCACTAGCGAGCAATTATCTGTCATTAGGTGAGCCGGCGCTGCGCTGGCGTGGTGTCGGTGGTGGCGTAACAGTGGCCAAATTGCGCAGTGGCGATGGCGACCGATTGTGGTTACTGCGTGCGCAACCAGGCGCGGTGCTGCCGCGTCACAGCCATAGTGGCAGTGAGCTGACGGTGGTTTTGCAAGGTGCCTACGTTATCGATGAACAGGTTTATGGGGTAGGGGATCTGGAAGATGCCGATGAAGACATTACTCATCAGCCTATCGTCACCACGCGCGCTGAATGTTTATGTCTTGCTGCCACCACCGGCCCACTCAAATTTGCGGGCTGGGGTGCACGTCTGGCGCAACGTTATCTGGGCATCTAAATCCGGCACAGGAAGCTGACACGGGTCACTATGCGACGATGCCGGAATGCGTGATCATACCCAACTATGTTGCGCCCCTACCTTCGTCGCTGGCTGCCGGATCCTGAGCAACTGCGCAAACACCACGGGCTGCGCTGGATGGGGCCACTGCTCGATCGCCCTTGGTTATGGCAAGCCAATCGCCACGGCATTGCAGCTGGCTTAGCCGCGGGTTTGTTTCTTGGCCTGCTGGTACCGGTTGGTCAGATGATCTGCGCCTGCGTGGCCGTGTTAGTACTGCGAGCCAATTTGCCCGCCGCCGTGCTCGCTACTTTTGTTTCCAATCCATTAACGACACCCGCCCTGTTGGTAGCGGGTTACCACGTTGGTGTGTTTGTGGAGGGCGGGACAGGGCCGCTGAGCAATGGCGCCCTGGAGGTGCTGCCGCTGGTGGACCGCTTAACAGCGATGGGCCATCCCTTGCTGGTGGGCATGTCGCTGATGGCGACGGTCAGCGCGGTACTGTGTTATGTCGGCATCATGGCGATCTGGCGCCTGCCTGGCTTGATGCGTTTAGGGCGTGCGCGTCGCAGCAAGGCGGCGCGCCAGGTCATCTGAGTATCAATTTCCCCTGGCCGCGCCTGGGCCCAGCGCAAACGCTTGGTCCGCTTCAACCTTAAGCTCTGCTGGACGGCTAACCGCTGCGCGATGACCGTTGGGTACCTGCTGTTCGACATTGCCACTGTAAAAACCCAACAAATCGAGAAAGCGCGGCGACAGCTTGGCGACCGTGTCCGGCCATAGTGCCGCGTTCCTGTTGATCTGGGGACGCAGCCAGCGGCGCACGTAGTAGCCAAACAGTGCCGCGCGGTGGCAGTCGCGCGAGCGGTTGGTGCCGGTTTGATGCCACAGTCGGCCATCCATGACCATGAGGCTGCCAGCCGGCGCGACGATGGTCAGGGTCTCATCGCTGGTGTTTGCGCCAGGACCATGGCCGCGCAGATGACTGCCCGGCACATAACAAGTGCCGCCATTTTCTTCAGTGAAATCATCCAGCAACCAACCGACATTGATGGCCAGCGGTTCGACCGGCCAAGGTGGCAATACATAACCCTGGTCGGCGTGCAGCGGCATACGCGCGCTGCTTGGGGCGGTGATGTTGGCGCTGAAATTGGAGATTAGAAACGCCTTGCCCAGGGTCTGTTCGACAAAGCGCAGGGCCAGCGGCCGCTGGATCAAGTCCACAAATACCGGGTCGAGATTGAACAGGTG
>JAYUQF010000359.1:0-3647 GCA_043756885.1 Pseudomonadota bacterium | reverse complement strand
ACGTGCTGGACGTTGTTGGGCATGTGATGTTGAAGGTGACGTCCTACGTGATGTTGCTCGCACCAGTGGCCGTGTTTGGCGCGCTGGCCAGCACGGTGGCCAGCGAAGGGCTGCACATCATGGCGGTGTACGGGGTGTTCATGGCGGAGTTCTACGCCAGTTTGTTGATCCTGTGGGTGGTGCTGGTGGGGTTGGGGATGCTGTTCCTCGGACCGCGTGTATTGCGCCTGATACGGCGCCTGCGGGAGCCCTTGTTGCTGGCATTTTCGACCGCGAGCTCCGAAGCGGCCTATCCCAAAACCCTCGAAGAAGTGGAACGTTTTGGTGCCAGTAACCGCATCGCGAGTTTTGTGCTGCCCTTGGGCTATTCCTTCAATCTCGACGGTTCAATGATGTATTGCACCTTCGCCGTGATGTTTATCGCGCAGGTTTACGGCATTGAATTGGCTTTAAGTGAGCAGATTGCGATGCTTGCGATCCTGATGCTGACCTCGAAAGGCATCGCCGGTGTGCCACGTGCGTCGCTGGTGGTCATCGCGGCTACACTCGCGCAGTTTAATATTCCTGAAGCCGGGCTGTTGTTATTACTTGGCATCGATCATTTTCTCGACATGGGCCGCTCGGCAACCAATGTCATCGGCAACAGTATCGCAACGGCGCTGGTGTCGAAGTGGGAAGGGGAGTTGGGGGCAGACAAGGGTTAAGGACCCTGGTCAAAATTATCTCTACATCCGGCTGTTCGTGAGCGGCCGCAGCGGCGTTGCATTTCTTGGCAATAGCCCCGCTATTGCCCGCGAAACGCGTCTAGCCGCGACCACTCACGAACACCCTCGGTGTTGACGAGATAATATTGACCAGGGTCCTAAGCGGGCGATTGCCGGGAAGGCGCGAATTCATTCGTACACCGACAATAAACCTCTATTTGTGCGCGAATAAATTCGCACCCACGGGATGCGGCTTAATCAAACACTGCGAATAATTCTTCGAAGGCCTGCATCTGACCACCTTGTACTGCACTGGGCACCAGGATCGGAGTCTTGACGCCAGCGTCGACCCAACGCTGCACTTCTTCGCGCACCCGCGCGGGAGGACCGGCAATGGTGGTGTCGTCCAGCCATTGATCCGATAGCGCGTGACCAACTTGATCGAGACGGTCCTGCGCAATGCAACGTTCAACAGCGTCCATCTCGGCGCCATAACCGGCTTCGCGCCAGTAGTTGCGATAGTTCGGTAAGAGCGCGTAGCTCGATAGGGTTCGACGATTTACCGCGCGCGCAGTATTGAGATCCTCGTGCACGCAGGTCGGGATCATATTGCCAATGTAGAAGTTGGGATCCTGCGCGCGACCGCTCGGCAGCGCCGCGAGCGAGAAGGCCATATGGCTGCGTGCGGCATTGGCAAATACCATGCCCTCGCTAATGCGTGCGGCGAGGGCGATCATGCGGCGGCGCAAGGTGGCGAGTACCAGTGGTGGCAACTCGCCGGCACGCGGTGCAGCGCGCAGGCGTGTGACAAAGTTTTCCATGTCCTCCAGTGGCTTGCCGCCAGTCAGCCCACGGTTGGCCAGAGACGGGGCATGGGCAACACCAATACCAAAGCGGAAACGCCCGGGCGCAATCTCATTAATGAACGCGACCGTTTGTGCGTAATCCTCGGGCTGACGGAAATAGATCGGTTGCACGCTGGTGCCGAAGGGAATGCTGGTCGTGACTTGGGCAATGCCCTGACTTAAGGCCAAGCCATCGCCAAGACTTGGGCAATAAATACCGGCGTAACCGCGTTGTTCAATTTCTCGGGCGAGCTCTAAGGTGCGCAGGCGCCGGCCGGGCACGGCGGCGAGACTCAGTGCGGGTTTAACGAGGGACATGCCAGCGTTCCTTGGTGGGGCGAGTGGGGAACATTGTAATGACTTCCCGGCGCACACCAAGGCGGCAAAATCGCGCACCGTCGGGGTGCGCGACCGCTGTTTTTAATCAGGCCGACTGACGGCGGGCCTGATTGCCATTGGTTTGGCGCACAGCGGTATTGCCGTTGCCATTGCCGTTGCCACTGCGATTGCCGCTAGTGTTACCGCTGCGATTGCCGTCGTTATTACCGTTGCCACCGCTATTGCTGGTGCCACCACCACCGCCAGTGTTACGCCGACGATTGTGCTGACCGCCGGCGGGTTTGGCGCCGCCTCTACGCGGTGCTGGCGGCGGACTGGCTTTAGCACGACGTTGGTCGGCTTCAGCGACGTTGTCGGCGCGCAAATCGGTTACCGATTGCGGCACGAAACCCTGGGCCGTGGCGACGGGCAGACGCCGCTTGAGCAGGCGCTCGATGCCGCGCAAGTCGCCCATCTCTTCGCGCTCCACCAGTGACACCGCGTGGCCGCTTAAACCGGCACGGCCAGTACGACCGATGCGATGCACATAGTCTTCCGAGACATGGGGCAGCTCAAAGTTAACCACCTGCGGCAGTTGATCGATGTCGATGCCGCGCGCAGCGATGTCGGTTGCGACCAGCACCTGGATGCGGTTGGCTTTGAAATCGTCGAGCGCCCGGGTCCGCGCGTTCTGGCTCTTGTTGCCATGGATGGCGGCGGCCTCAATGCCGTCACGCACCAGCTTACGCGTGAGGCGATCAGCGCCGTGTTTGGTGCGCGTAAAGACCAGCACCTGATGCCAGTCGTGCTGTTTGATCAGATGGCTCAGCAGCGCTGGCTTTTGATCTTTTTCAACGTGGTAGATCTCCTGACTCACGGTCTCGGCCGCCACGCGTTCCGGCGTGACGGTGATTTCCAACGGACGGTCGAGCAGGCCCTTGGCGAGCTGGCGGATCTCATCGCAGAAGGTTGCCGAGAACATGAGGTTCTGCCGCTTGGGCGGCAAAACCTTCAGAATTTTGCGAATGTCATGGATAAAGCCCATGTCGAGCATGCGGTCAGCTTCGTCGAGGATCAGCACCTCTATCTTGGAGAAATTGACCTCACCCTGACCATAAAGATCGAGCAGACGGCCAGGCGTGGCGACCAGGATATCAACACCACGGCGCAACATGTCGATCTGAGGATTGATGCCAACACCGCCGAAAATGACCGCGCTCTTGATTTTTAAATTGGCGCCGTACTGAACCAGGCATTCCTGGATCTGTGCCGCCAGTTCGCGGGTCGGGGTCAGGATTAAGGCGCGTGGTGTGCGGCGCTGGGCAGTGGTATCGGCCGCCAGGCGCTGCAACAGGGGCAGCGAAAAAGCGGCGGTCTTGCCGGTGCCGGTCTGAGCTGCCGCCATCACGTCGCGGCCGGAAAGAACCGCGGGTATGCCTTGAGCCTGGATCGGCGTAGGAATGGAATAGCCTTGCGCCTCAACGGCGCGCAGAAGAGTCTCGGCCAAGCCGAGTGAAGAAAAAGTCGTCAATGATTTATGCCTTGCTACGGGAGCCGGCACGTGCTGCCGGCGAGCCTTTGTGTCGAGTCGATGCGTAGGAACGGAAGGGCTGGACACTAGCGACACTGTGTCGCTGAGCCGCGCAGCTTAGCCTATTGGGGGTCTGCTGGCGAGCGTCGTGGGCGAGCGCTCAACCCATGCGGATATTAAACGCCACCGAGATCCGTTCTTCATTGGTGAGATTGGGAGTTACCCAATGTTTGAGCCAACCAGGAAAAA
>JAYUQF010000358.1:0-10232 GCA_043756885.1 Pseudomonadota bacterium | reverse complement strand
GCCCAATGGCACGGGCAGGCGGTCGAGGTGCCGGCGCCGCATATCGCCGAGATGGTGCGCGATTTCATGCTCAGCAAATACGGCGATGCAGCCTACACGAGCGGCTTTCGCGTTTTCACTACGGTACCGAGCTCGCTGCAAAACGCCGCGGTTGACGCCCTGCACGCGGGTTTGTTTGACTACGACCGTCGCCATGGTTATCGCGGCGCCGAAGCCCGGGCTGTGCTTGCACAGCAAGAACAGGACACCGCGACCTGGCACAAGATTCTGAGCAAGTACCCAGAATCCGCTGGGCTGCAGCCCGCTTTAGTCCTGACCGTACAAGACCATCAGGTGGTGGTTTTTCACGCAACGGCGGGGGTTGTCACCTTGCCGTGGGAAGGCCTGCGCTGGGCGCGCAAATATCTGTCGGAGGACAGCATTGGCGCGGCGCCAAATAAAGCGGCGGAGCTCGTGCAACGAGGCGATGTCGTGCGCGTGCGATGGGTCCCACCTGCAGCAGACCTCGATAAGGGAAGTACTGTCGCTGCCAGCGGCTATTGGGCACTGGCGCAACTGCCGATTGTTGAGGGCGCCCTGGTCTCTCTCGATCCCAGCGATGGCAAGATTTTGGCTTTAGTCGGCGGACTCGATTTCCAGCACAGCAAATTTAATCGCGTGACCCAGGCACGCCGTCAGCCGGGATCAAATTTCAAGCCATTCATTTATTCCGCAGCCCTTGACAAGGGTTTCACCGCTGCGAGTTTTGTCAACGATGCGCCTATCGTGTTCGAGGCCGTCGGACTGGAGAACGCTTGGCGGCCAGAGAATTATTCGGGCAACTATTTTGGCCCTATGCGCTTACGCGAAGCGCTGACCAAATCGCGCAATCTCGTGTCGATACGCTTGCTGCGCGCCATCGGGGTGAAGTACGCCCTGGACTTCGCACAGCGTTATGGTTTCAACCGTAACCAATTACCGGCAAATCTGTCGCTTGCGCTGGGCACAGGGGAAGTTACGCCCTTTGAACTGGCGCGAGGCTACGCGGTACTAGCCAACGGCGGCTACAAGGTTGACCCGTACTTTGTGCAACGTATTGAAACTGCCGACGGCGTCGAGATGTACAAAGCCACACCGCCTACGGTTTGTAATGAATGCGAAGTCGTAGCCTTGGATAGTGAAGGCGAACCTGTCGACATTGAAGCTCTGCGCGGCATGCAACAATCTGTGCCGGCCAATGTCGCACCGCGTGTTGTCGATGCGGATAACGTCTACATCATGAATTCCATCCTGCAGGACGTGATCAAGCGCGGCACTGCAACCCGTGCGCGCGAACTGCAACGTCAAGACCTCGCGGGCAAAACCGGCACTACAAACGATCAGAAGGACGCCTGGTTTTCGGGCTTCAATGCCCGCAATGCGACAACGGTGTGGGTAGGCTTTGACCGCGTGGCGCCGCTCGGCAAACGCGAGACCGGCGCGCAGGCGGCTCTGCCCGTATGGATGGACTATATGCGCGTAGCCCTGGCAGATATTCCTGAGATTGAACTTGAACAACCGTCCGGTGTGGTCACGGTGCGGATCGATCCAAATACCGGCCGCCTGACGGGCGCCAATAATCGAGGTGCTATTTTCGAGTCCTTCCGCGCGGCCGACACGCCCGGCGCCGGTGGTGGTGTTGCGGCCGGTGTAGATGGTTTTTTTCCGGCCCAACAGGGTAGCGACCAGACCGGCGGCACCGCTGCCGAACAGATTTTCTGAACGGCTGACGGAATATGGGTCGCCGGCAGCACATCCCAGGAGGCGGGCGCGCAGCGATCGCAAGCCGCGCCGCGCGCCTGCTGGCGGATGGTGATGCAGATAGTTTCGATAGCGCGCGGCGCAAAGCCGCACGCGAATGCGGTGCCGAAGACAGTCGTGAGCTGCCGGACAATCTCCAATTGCATCGTGCCCTGGTAGCCTATCTACAGCTTTTCCATGGCAAGGACCATGCTGCACTTATCGCTCGTCTGCGATGCGCCGCGCTCAAAATTCTAAGGTTGCTGGCTTCATTTAAACCGGTACTGGTCGGGCCGGTGTTGTACGGCACTGCCGGCAGGTCCACGCCTGTCAGCGTGCATCTGCGTTGTGATGAGTTTGAAGCGGTGACGCGTTTTCTGCTCGAGCGAAGAATCGCCTATCAACTGACCGATACCCAGCTGCGTATGAGCCGTGTCGCGACGCCGCAGCGGGCGGTGAAGATTGCACTAAATATGTATAACGAAATCTTTGAATTAATGGTCTTGCCGGCCACTAACGCCAACCAACCTATCAGCGCTATCGACGGTAGACCGATGCGACGTGCCGACGATGCGGCGCTTGCAGCACTGCTAGCCAGCGGCGTCGTATTCACCGGTAATTTTGCGGCGCGCGCCGCGGTCCGCCCCTGACAGCGGCGATGTTATTGTGTTCGTCGTGCGCTGCGCCGACGTGCGCGCCAGGCACGAGCGCAATCCAGCCGGCCTGACCATGGATATTGTCTGCGTCGCGTTATTCACGCCCCTGCGGCGTGTGTTTGATTACCTCTTGCCAGAGAACTTACGTGAGCAGGCACCGAGACCTGGACAGCGTGTGATGGTGCCTTTTGGTCGAGTGCGGCGCATCGGCATCGCGCTTGAGCGCAAAGTCGCGAGCACGATCGACCACGACCGCTTGAAGCCCATCGAAGCTGTGCTCGACAACGGGCCGGTGTTTGGCGCCGACGCGCTCGCCCTTGCGCACTGGGCGGCCGCCTATTATCAGCATCCGTTGGGCGACGTGCTGGGCAATATGCTGCCCGTGTGGCTGCGACGCCACCGCGACCTTCCCATCGTGAATGCAGATGCATGGCAATTGACACCTGCGGGCGGCGCTGCGTTGGTCGCAGGACAGGTGCGGGCAGTTCGCCAGCGCGAAGTACTGGCGCGCTTCGCCAACGGCGCTGTCGGCGCTGATATGTTTGCGCAAGTCGACTTTGGCTGGCGAGTCGTCGTGAAGCGGCTGCTCGCTCTCGGTCTGCTCACCGAGGCAGCGCCGCAACGCGCCGCCTGCGTCATCGGCCCCGCCCCCGAACTCAATGCCGCACAACAGGCCGCAGCACACACCCTCATCACCGCCAATGGCCGCTTTGCGCCGGTTTTGTTGCACGGTGTGACCGGCAGTGGCAAAACCGAAGTTTATCTCGCCGCCATTGCTGCCTGCCTGACACGTGGCGGGCAGTCCTTGGTACTTGTGCCGGAAATCGCCTTGACTGAACAACTGGTGTCACGCTTCCGTGGCCGTTTCGGCGACGCGGTCGGCGTTTTGCACTCGGGGCTGGGCGAACGGGAACGCATGCTGACTTGGGACGCTTGTGCGAGGGGCGCCGTAGGTATCCTGATTGGTACACGCTCGGCAGTATGGACCCCACTGCCTGCGCTCGGTCTGATAGTGGTCGATGAAGAACACGACCCGTCCTATAAGCAGCAGGATGGTTTTCGCTACTCGGCGCGGGACATCGCACTGGTCCGCGCTCAGAACGCGGACATCCCGGTCGTGTTGGGCTCCGCGACGCCATCGCTGGAGACCCTGGCTAACGTGGTCCGCGGCAAATATCTGCGCACAGAGTTGCGCTCCCGTGCGGGCACTGCCCTGATGCCAAGCATCGAATGCCTCGATGTCCGCGGTTTAGATCTGACGGCCGGCATGAGCCTGCCTCTGATCTCAGCCATCCGGGCCTGCCTGGCGCGGGGCGAGCAGGTTATGTTGTTTCTCAATCGCCGCGGGTATTCGCCACTGTTGATGTGTCGGCAGTGTGGCACGCCGCGTCGTTGTGATCGCTGCGACGCTTTTCTGGTTTACCACAAGGCGGTCGACGCAGCGCGCTGTCACCATTGCGATCGCCAGTGGTCGCGTAACGCCGGATTACCGTGCTGCGCGGCACCTGATATCACGTTGATGGGCCTAGGCACCGAGCGCATCGAAGAAGCCGTCGCTGAGCTCTTTCCTGACGCGCGTTTGTGTCGCATTGACCGCGACACGGCGCGACGCAAAGATGCGCTGCGCGAGATGTTGTCTGCTATCAACGCGCGCGAGGTCGATATCGTGATCGGCACTCAGATGCTGGCCAAGGGCTTGGATTTTTCGGCCGTCACCCTGGTGGGCGTAGTCGATGCTGACAGCCGGCTCTATTCCCTGGATTTCCGCGCTGAAGAACGTCTGGCCCAACTTATTATTCAGGTTGCGGGCCGCGCCGGGCGAGCCGATCAGCCGGGTCGTGTATTAGTGCAAACCCATCAGCCCCATCATCCCGTGCTGCGTCAGATTATCGACGAAGGTTATGAAGCCTACGCCCGAGATGCCCTCGAACAGCGTCGCGAAACTGCCTTGCCACCCTACGGCGCGATGGCGATCTTGCGCGCCGAATCTGCGCAGCCGACCGCTGCGCTTAAATTCCTGGGCGAAGCGCGCCGCCTGCTGCTGGCCCAGGCACCGGCTGAACTCGATCTGAGCTATCCATTGCCGGCCATGATGGAGCGTCGCCAGGGCCGTTATCGGGCTTTGATGGTGATGCGTGCCACGCAGCGCTTTGATATCGGTCGTGTGCTGCGTGCGACATTGCCCGCGCTCGACGAGCTGGCCACCAAGGCCCGCGTGCGCCAAGCCATCGACATCGATCCGCAAGACACGCTATAGGACCCTGGTCAAACACTCTCAACATTCGGCTGTTCCTGAGCGGCTGCCGCTGCGTTGCAATTCTTGGCAAAACGCCCCGCTATTGCCTGCAAATCGCGCCCGGCAAGCAACCACTCAGGAACACCCTCGATGTTGACGACGTAATTCTGACCAGGGTCCTTAACGGCCTCTCCGTCGCGCGCGCGCGATGGAGCGGATAGAATCCGCGCTCCACCCCCGGCTCCCCCGAGAGAAGACCTTGAAAGCACTGCTGCGTACGGCCATCGACGGTGTCATCGAACGCCTGCGCGAGGCCGGCACCTTACCGTCGGCCGTTTCGCCCGACTATCAGATCGAATCGCCGAAACTTGAGGCGCACGGCGACTTCAGCACCAATATCGCGATGCTGTTGGCCAAATCCGCGCGCCAGGCACCGCGCGATTTGGCGGGTGTTATTGCCAGCGAGCTTGGCGCCTTGCCGCTCATCAGTCGCTGCGAAGTGGCAGGACCGGGCTTCGTTAATATTGTGGTCGCCGACGATGTGGTGTTTGACGTTGTGCCGCAGGTCAGTGCGGCCGGCGCCGCTTACGGCCGCAACAACAGTGGTGCTGGCACACGGGTACAGGTGGAATTTGTGTCGGCCAATCCAACCGGGCCGCTACACATCGGTCACGGTCGTGGTGCTGCGGTTGGTTCCGTGTTGGCCAATCTGCTCGCCGCCAGCGGCTATCAAGTTGAACGCGAATACTATGTGAATGATGCGGGCCGCCAGATGGATATCCTGGCGCTGAGCGTGTGGCTGCGCTATCTGCAATCGTTTGCACGTGACCTACCGTTTCCTGCACAGGCCTATCAGGGCGATTACATCGCAGACATTGCGCGGGATTTGCGCGAGCGCGATGGTGAAGCTTTTTTGCGCGATGCGCATTGTGTGCCACCTGTCAGCACCACCGTTGATCATGAGCGCGATCTCGACTTTGTAATTGCGGCAGCCCGAGCTGCCCTCGGCGAGGCAGACTTTGACAGCGTACGCGACTACGCCAAAGACATCATCCTGGCCGAGATCGCGGCCGATCTGCGTGCTTTTGGCGTTGAATTTGATCACTGGTATTCCGAAGCATCCCTGAGCCGTAACGGGGCAATCGATACGGCCATAGCCGAACTCGTGAACGCAGGATTCATCTATCCGGCCGGCGGCGCGTTATGGTTCCGCTCAACCGATTACGGAGATGAAAAAGACCGCGTTGTAGTGCGCGATAACGGCGTCAAAACCTATTTTGCTTCGGATATCGCCTATCACCGCGAAAAATTCGTGCGCGGCTTTACCCGCGTGGTTGATGTCTGGGGCGCAGATCACCACGGTTATATCCCGCGTGTACGCGCGGCACTGAAGGCGCTCGATCTGAACGACAAACTGCTCGACGTGGTGCTGGTGCAGTTTGCGTCCCTGGTGAGGGATGGCAAGAAGATCGCAATGTCGACTCGCGCCGGTGAGTTTGTCACGCTTAAATGGCTGGTCGATGAGGTTGGGGTAGATGCGGCGCGTTATTTCTACGTGATGCGTCGCTCGGATCAGCATCTCGAGTTCGACCTTGATTTGGCGACGGCCCAGAGCAACGACAACCCGGTGTACTACGTGCAGTACGCCCACGCGCGCATTTGCAGTGTATTTCGCCAGGCAGCCACCCGCTCAGATATCGCCCCACCAGAGGGCGCGCATCTCGCGGACTTTTTGCGTGAAGCACCGGAGCGGCGCCTGGCGCTTGTCCTGGCGCGTTTTTCCGAGGTGGTGGCGAGCGCCGCGAACGCTGCCGAGCCCCACCAGTTAACCAACTACCTGCGCGAACTGGCCACGGAGTTCCACGCCTATTACAACGGCCACAAGGTGTTAGTTGATGATGTGGGTGTGTGCTGGGCGCGACTGCGCCTGATCGATGCGGCGCGTCAGGTCATCGCCAACGCCCTGGCACTGCTGGCGATCAGCGCACCGCAGGAGATGTAAGACAGCAATGGCCGCTAAAGACTATAAGCGCACCAGCCCACGCGCGCCCAGGCCGCCCGCGCCGCTCGGAAGTTGGGTGTCCTTCGTCACCGGCCTGGGCTTAGGCCTGGTGGTCGCATTGGCGGTTTATATGTGGAACGCAAAGCTTGCGCCGACCGATTTACCGCCACCGGAGGTTGCGGGGCTCGATGCCAAAGTCGAGGCGCCGCGGATTAACGAACCACCACCGGGCGAAACCACTGAGGCCAATTTGGAGCCGCCGCGTCCAAAATTTGATTTCTACAAAATTCTGCCGGAGATGGAAGTGCCGGTGCAGGACTGGGAAAAAGAAGACAAGGAGCAGCAGAGCGCTAAGGTCGAAAAAAACGACAAGACTGCCACCACGGCCAGCACGGACAAGCCGACGGCCCCCCCTGCCACACTAGCCGAGCGTGGTGCTTACTTGTTGCAGATCGGCTCCTACAAACAGTATGAAGAGGCTGATCAGGCCAAGGCCCGTCTGGCGATGCAAGGTATTGGGGCCAACATCCAGCGTGTTGTTATCAATGGTCAGGATGTCTGGTTTCGGGTGCACGTCGGACCCTTATCGGATGCCAACGATATGCGTGCGATGCGTTTGAAATTGCAGGAACACAAGACTCAATTCATCGTGCTGAAGATCGGCGGCGCGGGCAGCCCGTGAGGCGTGTCGCCCGCTTCAGTGCGGTGAGGGTTCGCTGGGTTCGGCTAGCAGAAGATCCAAGTTGTTACGCACGGCTTTGTGGAAAGACGATTCGCCGTGGCCATTGTGGAAATAGCTGGTGAGGCGAATTTCCTGGGTCAGGTAATGGCCCAGCACCTCGCGCGAAGTTTTCTGCCAATCGGCCCAGCCTAAAACCCGTCCGTAGAGTAATTCGTGCTCGCGCTTCAGGCGTAATGAGCTGCGTAAAAAGCGTGGATAATCCGCCGCGAGGCCGGATAAGTCTGCCGCGCGGACCACTTTTTGCTCCGCGCTTACACAGAGCGCATCGCGCTCGGTCGCGAGGATAGCGGTGAGCGTCTTTTCGACCTGGGCTGCGCTTACCCCGTGATGACGCAGAATCGGCTCGGCGAGTGCGGCCGCATACCGTTCCTTACTTGCAAAACCTAACGCCAGGTGGTCTTCCTGGTAGCCGGCGTCGTGAAACAGCAAGGCAAAATAGACCACTTCCACCTCAATCCGGATGTGCTCTTCCCGGCAACGCTCAATAACCGTGGCGGCGGACTCCAAGGTGTCCTGTACATGGTCAAAGTTGTGGTACGGCAGCGCGTCGCTATAGAGCGCCCGGGCTAGCGCCTCGAGTTGCGAATTACGGATGTCGGGTAGTGCCTGGGTACTCACAGGGCGGTTGGTCCAGGTTCGGAAATTGTTGGAGCGGGTGATGGGAATCGAACCCACGTAATCAGCTTGGGAAGCTGATGTTCTACCATTGAACTACACCCGCCTTGTGCAGAATTCTAGTGCGTGTGCCAGTCTCGTCAAAGCCCGACGTTTGTTCACCTTTGTTGTTGTTAACCATGACGTGACTGTGACACAGCGCCCGGACAGCCTCGAAGGAAGGGGTAAGATGTTCACAATTGCGCTTGTTCACGGGCCTCGGATATCGCAGAATCCGAGGTCTACAATAGTCCAAATCTCAGTCGGTTAGGGCTAAAAATTAAAGCGAAGTTTGAGGGCGAGGGCCAGGACTTGCGGATTCGGATTTCAAGGGCGCATGCAAATAGGCAAACCCATCATCGTTCTTGTTGATGACAGTGCGGCTATGCGGGCATTCTTCGAGCAGGTCGCCGTCGAAGCTGAGCTCGCGTTTCACGCCTATGCATCGGCGGAAGAATCGTTGAGCTTTCTGGCCAGCCGCCAGCCAAGCTTGCTGTTTCTGAACGTCATGATGCCCAACAAGGACGGCTACTCGTTTCTCAAGGAACTACGACGCCATGAACTACACGCCACCACACCCACCGTCATGATCAGCTCCAAGGATTACGCCCAGGACCGCACCGCGGCCAAGGAGCTTGGTGTGCTCGAGTTTGTGGCCAAGCCGATTTCCAAAAAAGCGATACGCCTGCTCATCGAAAAATACCTTGGGACGGGCCACCACTCGCAATGAGTGACAGTTATTTGCGCTTCTGGGGTGTGCGTGGTTCTTATGCCGCGCCACATGAGTCCCATCTTGGGGTGGGCGGTAATACCTCCTGTGTCGAGATCCGCAGCGGCGACCACCTGCTGGTGTGCGATGGTGGCACTGGCATTATCTCGCTGGGTGAACAATTGATGGCGCAAAGTGAGTTGCGCGAACTGCTGGTGGTATTTACCCACTATCACTGGGATCACATCTGCGGACTGCCGTTTTTCCAACCCGCCTTTTCGCCGGCCTGGAAGATCAAATTTTTCGGCCCTGGCGACACCGCCGCGGAGATTGAGCAGCGCCTTTCTGATCAGATGAAAGCGCCTTATTTTCCGGTTGAAATTGGCACTTGGATGGCCGATATCCAATACTTGGATCCGCAAAACCGTGGGCTTGCCCATGGGCCCATCGACGTGCGCTATTACAGCGTTCATCATCCTGGTGTGACCTATGGTTATCACCTGCAAGTGGCCGGTAAGTCGGTGGTCTATGTGTCGGATAACGAGGTGCAATTTCTCAAGACGTCGATAGCCAAACGCATCCATGAATTCGATGCCGATGAGCACGAGTTACTTGAGCGCATGGTCAGCGAACAGCGCTGCACAGAAGTGTCGGCTATCGAAGGTGTCGATATTCTGATCCACGACGCTCAGTACACGCCCCACGATTACAGCCGCAAACGTGGTTGGGGACACTCGTGTTACGTAGACACTGTCAATCTGGCGATTGATGCCAATGTGCGTTGTCTGTACCTGTATCACCACGACCCGACCTACGACGACGAGCAAGTTGCGGCCATCCACCGTGATTGCCTGCAGATCATTTGCGAGCGCAAGTCGACCATGGAGTGCCATATTGCCCGTGAGGGCATGAAGATCCCGCTCTAGCGCCGGCCCCAGTGTTGAATTCAATTGAAGTGACGGTGAACGGTGAGCAGCGCAGCCTGCCGGCCATCACGTCGATCAGCGATCTGATTTTGCTGCTCGCGATACAAGGTCGCTACGCAGTCGAACTCAACGGCGAAATCGTGCCACGCAGCGCCCATCGCGCGCAGCGGTTACGTCATGGAGACCGCCTCGAAGTGGTAGCCGCCATCGGCGGCGGTTGATCACAAACGGTTATACTCACCGCCCGACGCGACCGACAACAGGGCAGGCCATGGTTAATCTCGATTCCGAAAACCCGGGTGCAGATGATAGTTTGCGCATCGCTGGCCGCAGCTTTTATTCTCGACTTATGGTCGGCACCGGCAAGTACCGGGATTTCGACGAAACCGCGGCCGCCATCAACGCCAGCGGCGCGCAAATCGTAACGGTCGCCGTACGCCGTACCAACCTTGGACAAAACGCAGGCGAGCCCAATCTGCTCGATATCATTTCACCGGATAAATTTACGATTCTGCCCAACACGGCCGGCTGTTATGACGCGGAATCAGC
>JAYUQF010000357.1:0-3650 GCA_043756885.1 Pseudomonadota bacterium | reverse complement strand
CCACAAAACGCTTGGTTGAGACTGCATACAGACGTTGGCCGCCTTCTTCGTGGGCCGACGCTACCCGGTAGATGCGTGGCCATTCGGGCCACGGGTTGTCGACGTTACGGGCACCGGGCGGCTGAGGCATGATTTCGAGACTGGTGACAGATTTCGCACCCTGGCGGTGTGAAGTGCCCAGGCAATCGGCACCGGTATCGCCGCCGCCGATGATCACTACATGTTTGTCCTTGGCGCAGATGAAATCGCTATCGGCGATATCATCACCTTCACAACGGCGATTCTGCAGAGTCAGGAACTCCATGGCCTGATAGATGCCCTTTAAGTCACGTCCCGGCACCGGCAGATCCCGCGCAATTGTCGCGCCACCGGTCAGCAACACAGCAGCGTATTCGTGTGTCAGATGTTCGACGGTGATGTCGACACCCACGTTGGTATTCACACGAAACTCAACGCCTTCGGCGCGCATTTGATCCAGACGGCGATCCAGCACGCGCTTTTCCATCTTGAATTCAGGGATGCCATAACGCAGGAGTCCGCCGATACGGTCCGCGCGTTCGAACACCGTGACTGAATGTCCAGCGCGGCGTAGTTGCTGAGCTGCAGCGAGCCCGGCCGGGCCTGAGCCAACAATCGCTACAGACTTACCGGTCTCAACGGCGGGCGGCAAGGGTTTGACCCAGGCTTCGTCAAAAGCGCGGTCGATGATCGCCAGTTCAACCGCCTTGATCGTCACCGCATCATCGTTGATGCCCAGTACACAAGACCCTTCGCAAGGTGCGGGACACAAGGTGCCGGTGAACTCAGGAAAGTTATTGGTCGCATGCAGGCGCTCGATGGCTTCGTCCCAACGTTCGCGATAGACCAGATCGTTCCAGTCCGGGATCAGATTGCCGAGCGGGCAGCCCTGATGACAGAAGGGAATACCGCAGTCCATACAGCGCGCGGCTTGTTTGTTGAGCGGCTCGGGGGCAAACGGAGCCATGACCTGACGAAAATCGCTCAGCCGTTCGGTGACCGCGCGGTACGGCTGTTTGGCACGCTTTTCTTCGAGAAATCCTGTGGGCTTAGCCATGGGCGGCTTCCATGATCGCCTGCTCTTGCGGAACGCCCGTGCGGCGCGCTGTTTCGATAGCTGCGAGGATAATTTTGTAGTCCTTGGGCATGACTTTAACGAATTTAGTTTTGCTGACTGCCCAGTGTTTGAGAATATCCCGCGCAACCGTGCTGTGGGTGTATTGCACGTGGTTTGTGAGCAAACGCTGCAGCAGCTCTTCGTCGAATTCGCCGCCGAGCTTTTCGAGATCGACCATCTGCGTATTGCAGCACGCCGGGAACAGGCCTTGCGGATCGTAAATGTAGGCTTCACCGCCCGACATACCGGCAGCAAAATTGCGCCCTGTGGCACCGATAATGACGACGTGACCGCCCGTCATGTATTCACAACCGTGATCGCCCACACCCTCGACAACTGTATCCGCCCCGCTGTTACGCACGGCAAAACGCTCACCGGCAATACCACGGAAATAAGCTTCACCTGTGGTAGCGCCGTATAACGCCACGTTACCAATCAGAATATTGGCCTCCGGCACAAAAGTGGCGTGACGCGGCGGATAGACCACGATGCGCGCACCCGACAGGCCCTTGCCGACATAATCATTGGCATCACCTTCGAGGGTCATACTGACGCCCTTCGGCACAAACGCGCCGAAGCTCTGGCCGGCCGAACCGTTGAAGTGCAACTTGATGGTGTTGTCGGGCAGTCCTGCACCGCCGTAACGACGGGTAATCTCGTAACCGAGAATCGTGCCAACCGTACGATTGACGTTGCGGATGGCGATGGTCGCCTCGACTGATCTGCCAAATTCCAATGCGTCCTTGCACAAAGGAACGATGGTTGTGCGGTCCAGCGACTTGTCGAGTCCATGATCCTGTGCGCGGGTGTGACGAATGGCGACACCTGCTGCCGGGATCGGCTGGTAGAGGATCTGAGAAAGATCAAGGCCACGCGCCTTCCAATGATCGATTGCCGGTTCGACGTCGATTAAGTCGACACGGCCGATGAGTTCGTCGATGGTGCGTATCCCCAGCTCCGCCATGTATTCGCGCATTTCTTCGGCGATATAACGGAAGAAATTTTCGACAAACTCCGGCTGACCGCTGAATTTGGCGCGCAGGCGTTTGTCCTGGGTTGCGATGCCAACCGGGCAGGTATTGAGATGGCACACGCGCATCATCACGCAGCCCATCACCACCAGCGGTGCGGTCGCAAAACCGAATTCTTCAGCACCCAGCATGGCGGCGACGATACAGTCGCGGCCACTCTTCAGCTGGCCGTCAACCTGCACCACAATGCGGTCGCGTAGTTGATTGGCGACCAGCACCTGCTGAGTTTCGGCCAGGCCGAGTTCCCACGGCACACCGGCATGTTTGAGGGACGTCACGGGCGATGCGCCGGTACCGCCGTCATAGCCTGAAATCAACACCACGTCGGCATGCGCTTTGGCCACGCCGGCAGCGACAGTACCGACGCCAACTTCGGCGACCAGTTTGACGTGCACACGCGCCACCGGGTTGGCGTTCTTCAGATCATGGATCAGTTGAGCGAGATCTTCGATCGAATAGATATCGTGATGCGGTGGCGGTGAAATCAGGCCGACGCCCGGTGTGGAATGGCGGGTTTTGGCGATCCATGGGTAGACCTTATTGCCCGGCAGCTGGCCACCTTCGCCGGGCTTGGCACCCTGCGCCATTTTGATCTGCAGATCGTCGGCATTCACCAGGTATTCGCTCGTCACACCAAAACGCCCCGATGCCACCTGCTTGATCGCACTGCGGCGCAGGTCGCCGTTGGCGTCTGGTGTGTTGCGTTCGGGATCCTCACCACCCTCACCGGTATTGGAACGCGCACCGAGCCGGTTCATGGCGATGGCTAAGGTCTCGTGGGCTTCAGCGCTAATCGAGCCATAGGACATCGCGCCGGTCGAAAAGCGCTTCATGATCAAATCAACGGACTCAACTTCGTCAAGCGCAACGGAGTTCGCGACTGTTTTAAAGCGGAACAAACCGCGCAAGGTTGCGCGATGCTCGCTTTGATCGTCCACCAGCTGCGTGTATTCCTTGAATACCTTGTACTGACCCGAGCGGGTTGCGTGCTGGAGTTTGAACACCGTGTCCGGGTTGAACAGATGGTATTCACCATCACGGCGCCACTGGTATTCACCACCCCAGGCCAGATCTGGCTTCTTCACCACGCGATCGGGGAAAGCGTCGTGGTGCCGCAGCGCTACTTCGCGCTCGATGACCTCCAGACCAACACCGCCGATGCGCGACGCGGTCCAGGTGAAATAGCGATCGACAAAAGCCTTGTCGAGGCCCACTGCTTCAAAAATCTGAGCGCCGCGATAGGACTGCACGGTGGAGATGCCCATCTTGGACATGACCTTGAGCAGACCCTTGTTAACCGCCTTCAGGTACAGACGTACGGCCGTGTCGTGATCGCTCTCGCCGTCGTAGCGGGTTTTTGCATTGGTGGTGAGGATGCGCTGACGCAGCATGTCGTCCAGCGTCTCGAGTGCAAGATAAGGATTGATAGCACCAGCGCCATAACCCAGCAGCACCGCGAAATGGTGCACTTCCCGGGGTTCCCC
>JAYUQF010000356.1:0-3653 GCA_043756885.1 Pseudomonadota bacterium | reverse complement strand
GTTGGCCAAGGCCGACATAATCAAACTCGGGATGGGCCTGGGATTGGATTACGCCGCAACCGTGAGTTGTTATCAATCCGACCCCGTCGGCCGCGCCTGTGGGGTTTGTGATGCTTGTCGGCTGCGTAGCGAAGGGTTCCGTGTCGCAGGGGTGGCCGATCCCACCCGTTATCAGTGACTCATATATACGCGCTTCAGCTGCGCGGCGTCCGGGCCCCACGCTCAAGCCCGGCCGTCAAAGATTCGTGCTGGCGGTTGTAGGTGTTGTATAGCGAGCGGATGGCCCGCACGTAATCAACCGCTTCCCGATAGGGGCCGATTGCACGCTGATTGGGCATGCGCCCCATCATGGTTTCCACACTGCCAAACCAACGGTTGGGGTCGAGCCCTGCGGCGCTCGCACGCGCGCGTGCCTGGACCACCCGCGTCGGTCCCGCGTTATAAGCTGCCAAGGCGAACCACGTCCGTTCGCGAGGTGGCAGGCCCACTTCGAAATAACTCCGCAATTTATGCAGGTAACGAATACCACCACGAATACCGGCATCAGGATCGAAGGGGTTGGCAACACCCATGGCGCGCGCCGTGTCGGGTGTCAGTTGCATAAGTCCGAGCGCGCCCCCCGCCGATATGGCGCCGGGATCAAACTGACTTTCGCGGTACATCTGCGCGACGATCAGCCGCCAGTCAAAATCATAGGTATCGGCGTAGTGACGTACTAATTTGTCGTAAGGAGACAGTCGAGCCAAGCCGCTGATATAAGAGAAACGCGGTTCATCGAAGTAACGTTGCGCCAGCACCTGATAAGTTTCTGAGCCGAACTCCTTGCGCACAAAACCATCAACGGCCTGCAGCAGGCGGCTATTTTGGGCCCGTAACGTCCACGCATAGTTATAGGCGATGGGCAGCGACATACCCGCTTCGAGCAAAGGGTGCGCGACGCGCAGGTCAGCAATCAGATGGGCGTCGACGATGGCTGCGTCCACCGACCAGTTCTCCAGTTGTTCGGCCAGATAGGCCGGCGGCGTGCCGGGATTGATGACCACCGCCTGCACGGGGATACCGCTTGCCACCAGTTCCGACAACGCGCGATGCTCGACGCTGTTGCCAAACACTGCCACGCGCTTGCCGGCCAGGGCCTGCAGGTCGTAGAGCTGACCGCCAGGCCGCGCGACCAGCACCGAGGCCGAGTGAAAATAACGACGGGATTGGGTGAACGTGCCATCGACGCTGGCATCAACTGCCCGCACACGGGTGGTTATCACGTCGCCGACGCCGTTGCGCAGCCACTCCAGCATCTGCTGATCGGTGTCGGCCACCACGTATTCCACCCGTAGCTTGTGCTCACGAGCAAACAACTCAACCATTTCGTATTCAAAGCCGGCCGTGCGGCCGTTACGCACAAAATAGTTCTGTGCATCGATACGGGTAATAGCTCTCAGCACGCCCCGGTTCTTGATTGCGGCCAGGTCGCCATAGTCCCTCTGGGGGGACAATACAGCGGCGTGGAAGCGGCGCATGTAGGAATTGAGGGCGTCCCGTAACGCACTGCTCTGCTGTGGGAAGTACCACACCACTTGGTTCTGATCTGACAGCTCAAACAAGGTTTTTAAGCGCGGGTGCCCGGCCAGCGGTTTTTCGTCGGTGCGCACCGGCGCGATTGCGACGTCGAAATGACCGTCGCTAACACCAGCCAGCAAGGTTGCGCGCGGTGTGCCATTGGGCATCAGCACCGGCACGATACCCGGCAGTTTGCTGCGCAGCTGTTCGAAGTAAGGCCACAACGGCGACGCGGTGCTAATCGCCACGCGCAGTCCCTGTAAAGCACGTGGATCTGCGGCGCTAAGTTCTTTGCGTCCAAAAGCATGGTAACGAAAGGAACCCATCGGCAGGCTGGGTAACAGGCTGGTATCGCCACTGTGGGCGGGGGACAGATCGGTGGCGATGAGATCGGCTTCACCGCGGCGTAGCGCACTGTAGAGTTCGTCGGGGCGGTCGGCCTCGATCCACTGGATGTTCATGCCCTGGCGGCGCGCAAAGTCGGCAAGCATGCCGAACTCTCCGGCGCTGTCCCGGTGCGGGAGATTGATTTCTTGTTGTTTTAGTTTGAGAACGCGGAGGGTAGGAGTAGGGACGTTAACTCGACCGGAGCCGGCGCTGGCGGTGCCGCCATAAAACACCAACAGCGCAAGTGTCACGGTGGTGAATAATCGATGCCGATGCCAAGCGGCCCACTGGCAATGGATACGGGAGCGATACTGCATTGTTAGCGACTTTGTGTGGATACAGCTGCTGGTCGTCGGGCGCGAGACCCGCTTTTGGGGTTCGGCCGTGGGGCTTTTTATTATTAGCGCCGGGGCATCTTGGCCGCTCAAATCCGGCCCGTCAAGCTTGATACCTCCCCATATGGGTAGTCTTTGTGCCCTGCTCAGCCCTGAGCAAAAGCTGCCCGTGCCGCTTGCAGGCGCTCCGCCGTGCCGATATCGAACCATCGTCCGAGGTGAATTTCGCCGCTTAAGCGTCCTGCCTCGGCAAGTTCGAACAACAGTGGTGCGAGAGCAAAACGCGGCTCGGCACGGCCATGAAAAATACCGGGCGCAAAGGTCCCGATGCCGGCATAGGTGTACCGATGGGGCGCACCCCGTGTAACGCGATCACCGTGTAGATTGAAATCGCCGCCGGGGTGATGGGGTGGGTTCTCGATCAGAACGAGGTGGGCGGGAGTGATTGGAGTCGGCCCCGGGCGAAACACAAAATCGGTCCACACATCGGCATTGATTACCAGGAAGGGCGCGTCCCCCAGTAAGGGTAGGGCGCGTGTTATGCCGCCACCGGTTTCCAAAGGCTCGCCTGGTTCGCGCGAATAAACGATGCGCACACCATACGCGCGACCATCGCCGAGGCGGGCTTCGATCAGATGCCCAAGGTGGGAGACGTTAATCACGATGTCTTGGATCCCGGCCGTCGCAAGTCTTGCGAGATGCCGTTCGATAAGCGTCGTGTCGCCAACTTCGACTAGCGGCTTAGGTAGCGTGTCGGTCAATGGCGCGAGCCGCTGGCCGCGCCCAGCGGCGAGTATCATGGCTTTCAAAACAGGGTTTCCGTGAAACAAAGCAGGCAGGAGTATAAAGGGCGCCTGCACGCTGCGGATGTTGTCGCCGGGCGCGATCTGGCATTATTCGCATAGTACTGAAGTCGCGTTTTGTTCGAGGCCATGGGCCGCGACTCGCACCACCCCCACCCTTCCGCAACAGTGCCGCGCACCCGGCTGTCATGGACAACGTGAGCGAAGATCTACCGAACAAACGCGAGCCCGATAATGCCGCGCTCGTCGAAATGGGACGCGCCGTGCTCGCTATCGAGTCGCGTGCCGTGGCCGAGCTGATCACGCGTGTTGATGAGAGTTTTGTTGCAGCCGTGCGCGCCATGCTCAATTGCAGCGGACGGGTAGTGGTGCTGGGCATGGGCAAATCTGGCCATATCGGTGGCAAGATCGCCGCCACCCTGGCCAGCACCGGCACGCCGGCTTTTTTTGTCCATGCCGGCGAGGCCTGCCACGGCGATATGGGCATGATTACCGCGCACGATGTTGTGCTGGCGTTGTCCAATTCCGGCGAGACCGAAGAGCTGACCACCCTCATTCCTTTGATCAAACG
>JAYUQF010000355.1:0-3655 GCA_043756885.1 Pseudomonadota bacterium | reverse complement strand
GACCGTCTGTCTACCGTTTCCGAGACTTGGGTGTGGCTCACCGAAGCGCGTCTGTTGATGCGGCGACTGACCACATAGGTATTTTGTAAACACCCTCTCAGTTTGAGTATTGCGCAAGCTTTCTATGCGCCGTGAACGGCTGGTTGACATTGCCACCCACGGGTCAGCTACATGCTTGGTTTAGTCGGCATTGATCATGCCCGGACCCTGGCGATTACAATCGCTGCACTAACATCGGGCACGATTGCCCCACTACTGCGGAAATAACACCTTGAACGATCTCTCAGAAGTTCTGCACGCAACCATCGGCGAAATCGACTTTGACCCGGCGGCGCTGAAAGAACGTTATCGCGTGGAACGGGACAAACGCTTGCGTGGTGATGGCAACGAACAATATGTCGAAGTGAAAGGCGATTTTTCCAATTATGTCGACGACCCCTATGCCCAGCGCATCGAGCGGGCACCGGTATTTGATGAGGTCGAGATAGTCATCATTGGCGGGGGTTTTGGTGGTTTGATGATGGGCGGCAGACTGCGCGAAGCAGGCTATGAAGATTTACGCGTGATCGAGCAGGGTGCCGATTTTGGTGGTACCTGGTACTGGAACCGCTACCCGGGCGCAATGTGTGACGTAGAGTCCTATTGTTATTTGCCGATGCTGGAAGAACTGAACTACATCCCCAAGCATAAGTACTCCTTCGCGCCGGAGATCATGGCGCACTCCAAGAATATCGCACGCCATTACCGTCTCTATGACAACGCGCTTATGCAGACCAGCGTGACGGCCATGAGCTGGGACGAAAACGCGCAGAAGTGGGTCATTGAAACCGATCGCGGCGATCGCATGCAGGCACGCTTCGTGGCGATGGCCAATGGCCCCTTGAACCGACCCAAGCTGCCGGGCATAACCGGCATCGACCAGTTCACGGGTCACACGTTTCATACCAGCCGCTGGGACTACGCTTATACCGGTGGTGATAGCAGTGGCCAGCTGCACAAGCTGGCTGACAAGCGGGTTGGCATCATCGGCACCGGCGCCACTGCTGTGCAATGCATTCCGCATCTGGGTGCAGCGGCCGGTGAGCTATACGTATTTCAACGCACGCCGTCTTCAATCGACGTGCGCAATAACCGAGAAACCGATCCCGAATGGGCGGCATCCCTGGAGCCCGGTTGGCAGTACCGTCGCATGGAAAATTTCAACACCCTGGTCAGCGGCGGTGATCAGGAAGTTGATCTGGTGGCCGATGGCTGGACCGACATTTTTCGTAATCTCACTGGTATTGCAGCCAAAACCGCCGCGCGCAAACTGGGCCGACGACTCACCGCGCAAGAAAAATCTGAGCTTATGGAACTGGCGGACTACGCCAAGATGAATAGCGTGCGGGCACGCGCAGAAGCGGTGGTCGCTGAGCGCGACACGGCCGAGAAATTGAAGCCCTGGTATCGGCAGTTCTGCAAACGGCCCTGTTTTCACGACGAATATCTGCCGACTTTCAATCGCCCCAACGTGCATCTGGTCGATACCGCCGGCCAGGGTGTTGAACGCATGACACAAAGCGGGGTGGTGGTCGCTGGCCGCGAATACCCACTCGATTGTCTGATCTTTGCGACCGGCTTCGAAGTGGGTACCGCTTATACCCGACGTGCGGGTTATGACCCGGTCGGGCGCGGTGGTGTCAAGCTGAGCGACAAATGGAAAGACGGTTTGCGCACCTTGCATGGCCTGCAGACCAACGGCTTTCCGAATTGTTTTTTCCTGGGGTTTACGCAAAGTGGCATCACGGTCAACGTGCCGCAGTCTTTGAACGAACAAGCGCTGCACGTGACTTATATTCTCGACCAGTTAAAAGCACGCGCGGCGCACAGTGTCGAAGCAAGCTTGCAAGGAGAAGCCGGGTGGGTCGCAGAAATGCACAGCAAGGCTTACCTGGGCCAGGAATTTCGCGCCGAATGCACGCCGGGTTATTACAACAATGAAGGTCAGGTTGGTAATGCCAACGGGTTCTTTTCGTTCTCCTACGGCGGCGGGCCGCTGCGCTTCTTCGAGATCCTCAAGCAATGGCGCGCAGCGGGCAGCTTGGACGGTTGCACGTTGCGTTAAGGCTGCAAATCCAGCGGACGATACGGTCGCCGCAAGCCGGTACGCACGCGAGGTCACACCATGCTGCAGTTTGTTTATCCACCCTTGCGTGGCAACTTCGTGCTCCTGCCGATCGAGAACGTGCGCTATGGCGCGGGTTGTGTATCCGCGCTCGCCACTACGCTGGCCGCCCATGGCATGCAGCGCGCGCTCCTGATCACGGGCAATACACTGGCCACCAAAACACCGTTGGTAAACAGCGTAAAGGCCGCCGCCGATGGGCGAATTGCTGCTGTATTTCATGAAACGGTCCAACACGTGCAGCGCGAGTCAGTGCTGCGCGCAGCAGCAGCGGCGCGTGATATCGGCGCCGACGGTATTGTTTCGTTTGGCGGCGGTACACCGAATGACACCGCCAAGGCGGTATTGCTGGCGTTGGCTGACGAGGTCACCGAACACTCGCACTTTGACCGGCAGCGGGTCAAATTCACCTATCCCGCCAGCGTCGAAGTGCCGCCCGTGCGCGGGACAACGCTACCCATGGTCGCAATTTCCACCACCCTGTCCGGTGGCGAGTTCACGCACTTTGCGGGCATTACCGACGAGCGACGCAAGGTCAAAGATCTGTATATCGATGCCAAGCTCGCGGCTAAAGCCGTGTTTCTGGACCCGGAATTAACGCTCCACACCCCGCTGTGGTTGTGGTTATCGACAGGTATGCGCGCGGTGGATCACTGTATTGAAGCGCTGTGCTCAACCAGCGCCCATCCGTTCACCGATGGCCTTGCCACCCACGCGTTGCGTTTGTTGAACCGCCAGCTGCGTGCCTGTAGAGCGGCACCTGAAGACCTCGAGGTCCGTACCCAGGCGCAACTCGCCGCGTGGATGTCGGTATGTGGTCTGGCCAATGTTACGGTGGGATTAAGTCACGGCATTGGCCATCAACTCGGTGCACGCAACAACGTACCCCACGGCCACACGTCATGCGTGATGATGCCGGCAGTGATGGACTACAACAAAAACCATGTTGGCGACCGACAAGCCTGGATCGCCGATGTCATGGATTGCGATCTGCACCGCGCCAGCCCAACACAGGCGGCCGCTGCCGGCCGCGACGCGGTTGTGCAATTGGTGCGCGATCTTGCACTGCCCTCGCGGCTGCGGGATGTTGGCGTTGGCCGCGAAGACTTCGCGGCGATTGCTCACGACGCCATGCAGGATCTAGTTGTGGCCACCAATCCACGCCCGGTGACGTCGGTGGAAGACGTCATCGAGTTGTTGGAGGCAGCTTATTGAGTGGGCTTAGCGCGACAGCCGCGCTTTCACCTGGGTCATGAAATCGATGTGCTGTTCGGCAGTGCTCAAACCCATGCCCATCGTGCATATCGAGACATGGGTACCACCGGCCTCGCGCCACATGTTTGCCGCCTGCACGGCCGCATCAACGCTGGTTGAGACGTTGGTGATGAAGTCGAGGCCGTAACCCGTCAAGCTGCGGCCCGCTTCATTGAGGTGGTGCTTAACACGTGCGAGGTGGGCCAATGGCTCCTTGCCCGCAAACATAAAACCATC
>JAYUQF010000354.1:0-10266 GCA_043756885.1 Pseudomonadota bacterium | reverse complement strand
GCGATCATGACGGGCGCGGCATCCACCATTGCTGACAGGTTGGCGTAGCTTGCGGGATTAAAATCAGGCTGCGAATTCACCGTCATGGCCAAGGATTTCCGTCGACGGTCGCTGCAACTGTGATGTATTACCGGCCGTCGCGTCTACAAGCAGACATAGAAGCCCGCGTATTATCCGGGGGGTGGAGTGCCTTAGGCAAATGCATGGCCAGTCGACTCTGCATACCCGTTCAAGGTTAAGTCATGAATATCCTTTACGTCGAAGACAACGCAGCAAACGCGCGCCTGGTGGCCAGATACCTGGCCCTCAAACCGGGCGTGGCGCTCTATCAGGCCGCGAGTGCTGAGCAGGGTCTGGCCTTGGCCCAGGTACAGCCCCTGGATTTGATCCTGCTGGACATCAACTTGCCGGGCATGTCGGGCAGCGATGCCTTGCTGAGTTTGCGTCGCGAACCCGCGCTCAGTGCCATCGCAGTTGTTGCTGTATCGGCCGATGCCTTGCCAGACAAGATCCGGGCTGCCATGGCGTTAGGCTTTGACGACTACCTGACCAAACCACTGGATTTTGTGCGCTTCGACGCCGTTATCGCGCGCTATCGTCCGGCCTGATCGGGAACGGGGCTTGGTCCCCACGGGTGGCCTGAACGATACTGCCGCTTCGTCGCCAACTGAGGATCCCGATGACTACGCCCACTGCTCACTCCGCGCTCGCCGCGGCGCGCGACCTCTTGTGTCGTTGTTACGACGGCGTGCTTGCAACTGTCTCGGTGGACGTGGCCGGCTATCCGTTTGGCTCGGTAGTGCCCTATTGCCTGGACAGCCACGGTCGCCCGCTGATCCTGATCGCCTCCATCGCCCAGCACACCAAGAATATCCGCGCGGATGAGCGTGTTTCCTTGACGGTATTCGATCGGGCCGAGCCCGATCTGCAAGCCGCAGGTCGTGTGACGGTGCTTGGCGATGCGCGCCGTCTGCAAGACGACGAGCGGGAGTTGGCCTTGCGCTACTACCGCTATTTCCCGCAGTCCCACGACTACGACCGTACCCATGACTTCGCTTTTTACGCCATCGAGCCGCGCCGGATCCGCTTCATCGGCGGTTTTGGTGCTATTCACTGGTTCGAGCCGCAAAGGTTGGTGCTGGCAAATCCTTTCGACACGGCGGCTGAGCGCGGCATTGTTGAGCATATGAATGACGACCACGGCAAAGCGCTC
The DNA here is from genome assembly GCA_043756885.1 of Pseudomonadota bacterium. Lineage (GTDB taxonomy): Bacteria > Pseudomonadota > Gammaproteobacteria > JADJYF01. The sequence goes on along the minus strand of JAYUQF010000354.1, from coordinate 9,053 downwards.
TTGCGTTACTGCGTAGTGGCGGGCGTCGACGTACCCAGCGGAGTAACGCCGGAAATGGTGGGCTGCGATAGTGAGGGCATCAATCTGCGTCTTGCTGCGCGCGTAGTGCGCATCGCCTTTCCCGCGCCGGTGCAGACTCAGCAAGCGCTGCGGCAGGCCTTGATCGCCATGGCCCACGCCTAGATTTTTTTTCTTTAGACTTCCAGGCGCAGGCGTGGTGCGGATGTGGCAGTGGTCACCGTGCCGATAATTGTGCTCGCTTCGTAACCTGCCGCGCGCAGCGCGCTTACACATTCGCTGGCGCGCTCTGCGGGCAGCGCGCCGAGCAGGCCGCCGCTGGTTTGGGGGTCAAAACACAACGCAAAGTGCGGGTGGGCGCGGGCCTGCAGATCGGCGTCGATGTGGGTCATGACTTTGAGATTTTCCGGCGCCAGGCTACTGCGCAAACCAGCAGCGGCGAGTTCGGCAGCACCATCGAGCAACGGCAGGCTGGCCAGCGCAACACATCCGCTGACCCCACCTGCGCGTAGCATCTCGAGCAAATGGCCGGCCAGGCCAAAACCGGTGACGTCAGTAAGCGCCCCAGCGCCGTAATCGCGCAGCAGATCGGCGGCGGTGGCATTGGATTGTGTCATGCAGGCATAAGCACCGTTCAACCAACGCGCACGACTAACACCGCGCATGTGGCCGGCGAGCAAAATCCCACTGCCCAAGGCTTTACATAGCACGAGGGCAGCGCCGGGCTGCGCGCCGCCTTTACGCAGCAGGCGCTCTTCGTTGATGTGACCATTGATGGCAAAGCCCAAGGACAACTCAGTGCCTTCGCTGGTGTGCCCGCCCACTAGCACGGTGCCCGCGTTGGTGAAAACTTCGTTTGCGCCGCGCATCATGAGGCGGAGATCGTCCTGCATCTTGCGCGGTGCGGCCAGCGGCAAACTCACAATTGCGAGCGCGGTCTGGGGTATGGCGCCCATGGCATAAAGATCCGACAGGCAATGATGGGCGGCAATGCGTCCAAACAGCCAAGGGTCATCAGTAAACGCACGGAAACTGTCGACACTTTGCACCGCCAGGGTACCGGCAGGCAGGCGTACCACGGCGGCGTCGTCTGGCGCGGCTAGGCCGATCAGAATGTCGTCCCGCACTGGCACCACGAGATCGGCCAGGGCAGCGTGCAGCAGTTCGGCACCCACTTTGGCGCCGCAGCCGCCGCAGCGCATGTTGGGGTCGAGTTGTTCCGGCGTCTGGGGCGCACGGTCCGGCATCATGCTGGTCAGTTCGGCATAACGCCGCATGAAGCGGCGATCGATGGCGTCTTTCCAACGCCATACCCAGCGCCCGGCTACAGCCAAGGCACCCCGCGAGGCGACGGCGTGACGATCACCGGTGGAGATCAAACTCAGGAAACGGCGCTGCGGGCGAAACGGACGCAGGCTTCGGTCCTGCAGGGCGCGGCGCAGATTATCTGCCAGCGGTGGCCCCTGACGTACCGCGAAGACACCGGATTTGGGCCGCGGATGTTCATCCACCGCGGCGATATCACCCGCCGCAAAAACCCCGACATGGGAGATGGATTGCAAACAGGCGTCAACGCGCACAAAACCCTGCCCGTCCGTGGCCAGACCGCTGTCTGCCGGCCAGCTTGGTGCGGCGGCATGGGTGGTCCACACAATTTCATCGAGAGCGAGGGCCCGGCCGTCGGCGGTCCGCAGCAGGCCGGCTTCGACTGCCGTCACCTCAGTGTGGGTGTGTATTTTTACTGCGGCGGCCACCAGTGCGCGGCGCAGATGGGCACGCACACGGTTGTTGTGGCCGCTCAGGATATCCTCGCCGCTAGTCAGCAGATGAAACGTCAGGGTCTGCGTATCACGGCCCTGGGCCAGGCGATCGGCACGTAAGCGGTGCATGATTGCCAATAGGAGTTCCACGCCGCCGGCACCACCGCCGACCACACCGATGGCGAAGGCCTCGGAGCCCGTCGCGACACGCGCACGCAGATCCTGCCAGCGCGCCCAGAAATTGCTCACCGGTTTGACCGCCACTGTATGTTCGCGCGCGCCAGGCACTTGCATGGCTGGTGTAGCGCCGCTGTCTATGCTCAGTACGTCGTAACTGATCGGCGGCCGTGTGCGACAAAAAACCCGCCCGCTTTCCAGATCGATACCAGTGACTTCGTCGTGATAAAGGCGGGCGTGGGCAAAGCTTGCGAGCGGTGCCAAATCGATGTGCGCTTGGTCGTAGTTGTAGTGCCCGGCGATCAGGCCCGGCAGCATGCCGGAATAGGGCGTGTGAACATCGCGACTGATCAGCGTGATCCGCGTGCCGGGCAGTGGTTGCATGCCAAAGCGTCGCAACACTTCGACGTGGGTATGCCCGCCGCCTATCAGCAACAGGTCCCGGACTATGGGCGTCGAAGACATCATCACGTTCGGCGCCCCCGGGTAGTCAGGTCAGCGCCTGCTCGGCGCGTCCCTGTCCCGCAGCTTGCGCGCGCTGCTCAGGCCGCGCGGATTCCACCTTGAGCTGGACTGCGTGGTGCCAACCAGTTGTCGGTCTCGTTATCAACGGGATGCACATCGAGCACACCCGCAGCATCGATCTCGTCCATGGCTTGTTTGGAAAATTCCGCCGCAGGCGCATCGCCTGCAATCACGAACATCAGCACTGAATACTGATCGAGCGGCCCGTCAGTGACATTTTCGAAGCGCCGAATCATGCCCGGCGGAAAAGACACCACATCCAGTGGATCCAGATCAATCGCTTCGATTTGCCCCTGTTCATCTTCCCAGCTTGCGCGCCAACGACCGCTCATGCAGATAAAGGTTTCATTGGTATCGTGGTTGTGCATCATCGGACCTTTGCCCGGCAGCGCTTCGCAATAACCGAGGTTAAAACCCTCGCTGATCTTGATCGACGACATGCGTGCAGCTTTTGCACCCACTGGCGAAGTCATTGCACCCTGCTCGTCGGCCGGCGGCTGAAAACCGATGACGTTATACAAAATACGCATCGAGGCGGGCATGTAGCTGTCGGGCAGACCACCATCAAAACCTTTTAAGTCTTTGAAGCGCGCAACCCGTTGTTGCATCTGCTCGCGGCTTAGGTAAACCCGTGGAATTTGTTCCTGAAATGTCATCGCGCCAGTCTCCCCTGTGGTCTGTTGGTGGTTGATCAATAGCATAAGCGCCGGCAGTCTGCGCGCCCCCGGGCAGGGGCACGGCGCGCCAGCCGCAGCGGCCAGGCCAGCTCGGATCCATGCCGACCAGCGCTCATCGAATCATAACCGTGCCGGCGCTGAATGCATTGGGCTGCAGCCACCGCATTGTGCCCATACAATGCCAACGTGCGCGTCGCGCGGGAGGAGAGCAGCCCATGTCGAAATTCACTTGTTTGACCGTTGTGCCCGCACCGCAAGGGTTTGCTGCCGCAGTTCATGGCCTGGATCTGAGCGCGCCACTCGCGCCTGAGACACGGCGGGAATTGATGGCGGCCTGGTGCGCTCACGCGGTCTTGTGTTTTCCCGAACAGAATCTCGACCCAACTACCCTGGAGCACTTGAGTACTTATTTCGGGGCATTTGGTCACGACCCCTATGTCCAACCTAAACAAGGTTTTGAGCACGTCATCGAAGTGTGCCGCGACGCGCGCGAAACCGCGCCCATCTTCGGCAGTATGTGGCATTCCGACTGGAGCTTTCAGGCTAGCCCACCCAGCGCCACCTTGCTCTATGGCGAAGTAGTGCCACCCCATGGTGGCGATACAGTTTTCGCCGATGGTTACGGCGCTTTTGAGGCCTTGTCACCCACCATGCAGGCGCTGCTGCTGCCCTTGAACGCAGTGCATTCCGCTGCCCCCGCGTATGGGCCCAAGGGTCTGTTCGCCCGCGACGATACCAGTCGTTCCATGCAGATCATCGTGTCAAACGATGCCGAAAAATCTCAGATTCATCCGCTGGTGCGCCGTCATCCAATCTCGGGCCGCGCCTCGCTTTATATCAACCACGTTTATACCCTGGGCATCGACGGCATGCGCGCTGACGAGAGTCAGGCCTTGCTTGAGTTCCTGTTCAAGCACATGACCCGCAGCGAATTTGTCTATCGCCATCGCTGGCGCCCCCGCATGCTCGTGATCTGGGATAACCGCTGCCTGCTGCACTATGCCGACGGTGGTTACCAAGGCCATCGCCGTCTGATGTTCCGCACCACGGTGGCGGGCGAGGTTCCGTTGGCAGCGCGCGCTGCCTGAGTGGCGCCACGCACGCAGAACTCAAGTCAGACCGGGCACCACCTCACTCATCGGCTTGACCGGTGCCTCATCCAGCGCGCGTTGAAAGGCCGGGCGCGCCGCCAGGCGTGTGTAATAAGACTGAAGCGCTGGCAGGCCATCGATACCAATCAACTGGCGACCGAGATGCACGCTATAACCGACTGCGGTGTCGATGGCGCTGAAGCCGCTTGGCAACAGGTAATGGCGGGTGGTGAGTTGCGCATCGAGCACTTCGAAGGCCTTACGCAGGCGCCGCGATTCGAGCTTGATCACCACCAGTGAGCGCTCTTGTGGCGCGACAAACACCTGCTGTTGCACCAATGCTGCGCCATGCACGGCGACAGTTTCGGCAAAATGCAGCCATTGCAGCCAGGCATTACGTTCGGGATGGCCGGGGGCCCGATGCAGTCGACCGTCGTCATAGCGTTCGCACAGGTATTGGCAGATTGCGCCCGATTCGATCAGCGTGACATCACCATCAACCAGACAGGGCACGCGACCCAGTGGCGAGATCGCAAGGTACTCGGGCGCACGTAGCGCGGCCATCGAAAAACCCAGGGTCACCAACTCAAATTCAAGGCCGAGTTCCAGTAACAGCCAGTGGCTGCGCATCGAGCGCGCACCGGCGCAATGATAGAGCTTGCGCATGTTAACAATCCCCTTAAAGCCAGTACCCACGGCTGTCATGAGGTTATAGCATGCGTGCCGGCGGTGGCACCGTGCGTATTCCCATTTGTGTCATGAGGAGCAAATTATGGCCAACAGGTTGTCCGGTAAAACCGCGCTCATCACGGGCGGCAGCCGTGGCATCGGCCGCGCGATTGCGCAGGCCTACGCGGCCGAAGGCTGCGCGCTAGTGCTCAACGCCCGCGACGCGCAGCGTCTGAGCGAAGCCGGCACGGCGATTGCTCGCGAGTTTAATGTGCCGGTTGAAACCATGGCCTGTGACATCACCGACCGCGCAGGCGTGTTTGCCATGGTCGCGGCTGCCCAGGCATGGCGGCCGCTGGATATTCTGGTTAACAACGCCGGCATCCACGTGGCAGCGAGCTTTCTCGACTACAGCTTTGAGGATTTCCAGCGCGTAATCGAGAGTAACGTCTACGGCATATTTCACGTCACCCAGGCGGTGTTGCCCGGCATGATCGCGCGTCGATGCGGACGGGTTATCAACCTGGCGTCCAGCGCTGGCAAATGGGGGTCGCGCAATCAGAGTGCCTACAATGCCTCGAAACATGCCGTGGTCGGGCTGACCCGTTGCCTGGGACTGGAAATGGCACCGCACAACGTGCTGGTTAATGCCATCTGTCCGTGGGTGGTCGAGACCGATATGCTGCGCGACTTTATGCACGGCCATGCGGCAGCGGTGGCAGGTAATGCGGACGATCTGATGGCGCGTTTTCAGGCCTCGGTGCCATTACAGCGCTGGATCCAGCCGGCTGAGGTGGCAGGTCTGGCGCTGTACCTGGCCTCCGATGAGGCTAGCTACATCAACGGCCAGGCCTGGGCTGTCGATGGTGGTTACACAATGATTTGACGGGGCACCGTCTGGGCTGGTTTTTGATGAAGGACTACAACAACAAATGACAGGCTATCCGCAGGTCGAAGTCAGGACCTCCCATGGTGGTTACGGCGTATTTGCGCTCGAACCGGTATTACTCGGCACGCGCATTCTGGAGTTCGTCGGCCCGCGGGTGGGACGTCGCGAGGTTGAGCGCGCCCTGGCCGCTGGCGAAGGCGACGGCTTCCTGCAGATAGGTGTGGACGAGTTCTACGCGCTGTCGGGCGGGGCGGATGATTTTGTTAACCATTCCTGCGCGCCCAATACCCATATTGAATGTGAGGCCGGTTTGGTCTACCTGGTTGCGAGCTGTGACATAACCGCGCAAGACGAATTGTATTTTGACTACGGGCTGACGCAGATTGCCTTTCCGTTCCGCTTCAATTGTTTGTGCGGTGCCCATAGTTGCCGCGGTCCGATCGGCAACTACGACGAAGTGCCGCCCGGTTTGTTGAATGCCTACTGCGCCAAGGGCATGGTGCCACCCCATGTTGAAGCGATGATGAACATGCGCGGCGCGAGCGCCGCGCGTGGCAGATAAGCGCGTTTAATTCTCTGGCGCAATTCTGATCAAACGTTTGCCGAGATTGTCGCCGCGATAGAGGCCGGCGATGGCATCGGGCGCATGTTCAATACCTTCCATGATGTCTTCGCGGAAGCGAATGCGGCCGGCCTGCACCCATGGCGTGAGTTCAGCCAGGGCTTCGTTATAGCGCGGGGCGTAGTCAAAAATCACATAGCCTTGCATGCGCGCGCGTTTGGTCAACAGGACGCGCTCAAAACGTGGCCCTTGCGGCAATGGATTCCAGTTTGCGATCGAGGCGGTACCGCAGATCACCACCCGCGCGCCAATTTTTAAACGTGGCATGACGGCGTCGGTAATAGCGCCTGACGTGTTATCGAAATAAACGTCAATGCCCTCGGGGCAAGCCGCATCGAGCGCGGCGCCGACATCCTCACGCTTGTAGTCGATGGCCGCGCTATAACCAAATTCGCTGGTGCATAACGCCTTCTTGGCTGCACCGCCAGTGATCCCAACCGTGCGGCAGCCTTTGATATTGGCAATCTGTCCCACACAGGAGCCGACCGCGCCGGCGGCGGTGGAAACCACCACGGTCTCGCCGTCGCGCGGCTGACCGACCTCGAGCAAACCAAAATAAGCGGCCAGACCGTTAATACCGAGCACGCCCAAACAAGTTGAAATGGATAGACCAGGTTCAGCGACTTTGCGTTGAATCACATTCGCACCGACTGCGGCGTAATCCTGCCAACCAAACATACCGGTAACGTATTCACCGACGGCATAACCCGCGAGGTTTGAGGCTTCGATGCGGCCTACCGTCAGGGCACGCATCACTGCGCCTATCTCAACCGGTGCCGAATAGTTACCGACGTCCGCCACCCAGCCACGCATGGCGGGCTCTACCGATAAAAAAATATTCCGCACCAGAACCTGCTCGGCACCCAGTACCGGCGGCGCCGTTGCGACGATGGCAAAATGTTCAGCTTGGGGAATACCGGTTGGGCGTGAGCTCAGCACAACCTGGCGATTGACGACGGCGGGCATGGACAGTCCTCGGCGGATACAGGGCCGCAGTATAGTGTGAAAGGACGCAGCGCTCTTATGGCGCGGCCGCTCTGGAAAGAACGTCCGAATCAATTCGGCCCTACACACGGAAGAAGCGTAACAAGCAGCAAGTCATGTATTTGCGCAGGTAGTCAAAAAACCGGCTCAATCCCAACTGATATTTTCGAGGTAGTCGCAGAGTTGCCCTGCGGTTTTAAATTTGCGCAGAATCAACGAGCGCTTCAGACCACAACAGATCGATTTGATTTCTGCGCGGTGGAGGGCATAGCGGCGCGCGCCGCCCAGGGCGTCGTAGAACAGGCGGACCAGATCGCAGACATCACCCTGAATGTTTTCGTGCTTGGGCGCACCCCACGGATAAACATCGATGAGTTTGATCTGGTAGCCAAGACCGTGGCGGCGCACGATGACATTCTCAGTATGCAGATCGCCGTGATACTCCCGTGCGCGGTGAATATCGGCAATGCCGGACGCTAGCGCGTGCAGCAGGTGCAGGGCTTCAAAAGGTGGCAAAGCACGGCCAGGCTGGCGCCGGATCCAATGTTCCAGCAATTCACCCTCGACAAATTCTGAGACCAGCACCGTGACACGCTGGCCAGCGAACTCCAACACGTCCTGGGTGTAATACTTGATGAGAATGGCGCAGTGGCGCAGCTTGTGCAGTTTGACGGCGTAACGACGGGCGGCGACGTTGCGCCGATTGCGATAGGGAAAAAACAGTTTAGCCGCACGTTCGATGCCGGTACCCACCTCGGCAATCTTGTACACCTCGCCCTCCCAACCGCGACCCAACAAGGCGATAACGCGGTATTTGCCGGCGATCACATAGCCAGGTTCAAAATCGAAGCGTTCGATGCGTTGTGCACCGGCCATGATGATTGAGTGCTTGCGGGTAGAAGCCGGGCATTGTAAGCAGGCACCCGGGAAGCGTATAGCAGTGCGACAAAGCCACAGGGAACCCGGCAGGGGCGCGACAGCGCGTCATCTCGTCAGGTGGATGATGTGCCCCAGAGTGCGCCAAGCCAGGCCGGTGCCACGTCCAGTGCCGCGCGATAGCCGTTGACATCGTAGTGGCCATTAACCTGTGCGGTCGTGAGCGTGATAGGCCGCCCCAGGGCGGCCAGGGCAGTGACTCGCTCTAACAACGGCGCCAGCGCAAACAACTCATCGGCGGCGCTATGAAAGGCATGCACCGGTCGCAGGCAAACAAGCTCACTATTGGGATAACCGGCTACCGGCAGGGCTGCGGCAAAACGCTCTGGGTAGTGCTCGATAAAATGCCAGCTACCGATGGCACCCATGCTGTAACCACCGACCACGACCCGTGCGGCGTCAATGTCGTATGCAGCAACGGCGCTATCGAGCAGATGCATGACAAACGCTTCGTTTTCTTCGTTATGCCATTGGCCGCGTATGGATTCCGGTGCAATTAAAACTGCAGCGAGGGGGCTGAGCGCCGGACCGAAGAGAAATTCGAGCAGCGGCCGGCCGTAGAAGCGAGTGGGGGTGCCGGCGTAGTGCAAAACGAGCACCAGCGCGCGGCGACCATGGGGTGGTGTCAGTGCCGGCACCGAGACGGTATAGCGCACCACGCGGCCATCGGCCAGGCGCGTTTCGATATCGTGTAGACCGGCAGCA
>JAYUQF010000353.1:0-3666 GCA_043756885.1 Pseudomonadota bacterium | reverse complement strand
CGCCCAGTAGATGCCACGCACATATTCGCGCCAGCCCAGGATCTGGCGCACAAAACCTTCCACCGCATTCAAGGGCGCTGCCCCCGACTGCCACGCAGCTTGTGCCGCCAGGCATATCTCGCGGGGCAACAGCAGGCCGATATTCAAAGCCGGCGCCAGTAGCGAGTGGAACAGGAACGCTTCACCCGCACGCATGGCATCCTGGTAATCGCCGAAATCAGGCAGACCATGGGCGATAAAGTCCTTCAGCGCGAGCAGTGCATCGGCACGCGTTACCGGCCAGCCAAATTCCGCCAGCTCACCGAAGTGATCGGGGAAGTGCTGTTGTACCAGCGCCATCACTTCGCGGGTTATCGCGTCAGGTGGGAATCGTCGCCGCGCCGGCAGCATGAGCCGCGCCGGTAGTCGCTTGCGGTTGTCGTGATCGAAGTTCCAGGCGCCACCGGCTGGCTGCTCGCCTTCCATCAGCATGCAATGCTCGCGGCGCATCTCGCGATAAAAATGCTCCATCCGCCAACTGCGACGCCCGGCCGCCCAGGCAGCAAATCGCACGCGGCTGGCGAAAAAGCGATCATCGTCGCGGATCTCGACGGGGGTGGCGGTTAACGCAGCCCAGCCTTCAACAAGTTTCTGCACTCGCCATTCCGAAGGCTCGGTCAGCACTATCCTGGTGGGCCGATGCTGTCGCACGGCGCGTTCCACTTCGGTGGAAAAACTGCCGGTGTTGTCGGGTGCGTCGAGCTTTATGTAGTCGACCGTTACACCCCGCGTGCGCAGCGCCTGTGCAAAGTGGCGCATAGTAGCGAGCACCAGCACAATCTTCTGCTTGTGATGGCGAACATAGGTGCTTTCCTCCTGCACCTCCATCATCAACACGATGTCGTGCGCTGGATCGAGGTCGCTCAGCGCCGACAGATCGGCCGAGAGTTGATCACCGAGCACGATCCTCAAGGCGGTTATAACGGAGTTAGTCTGCGTTGCGGGATGGTTTGGTGTGGTGCTCGACGACAGCGCTGGGAACAGTACTTTACCTTCTCCCAGTCACGTGACCACTTTTTGCGCCAGGTGAAGGGCCGGCAGCAGGTGGAACAGATCTTAACCGGCAGCTCTGCTTTTTGACGTGTACGTGCCACGACTCTACCAGGGCACAGGCTCGCCACGCCAATCGAAAAATCCGCCATTTGCTTGTGACGTGAATTGATCGATGACCGCGAGCAAGTTGAGCGCGGCTACTGGCGGCGAATGAATGTCCACGCCAGTTGACACGTAAGGCGCAGACAGCGGCGTGGCGACGGTGCCGGGATGCAAGGCAATACACAGGGCTTGCGGGCTGCGTCGGGCCAATTCCACCGCTGCGGTTCGCACCAGTTGATTCAGCGCCGCTTTGGACGCCCGGTAGCCATACCAACCACCCAGTCGATTGTCGCCGATGCTGCCGACCCGCGCGGACAACGTCGCAAAAACCGCCTTGCCTGCGCGCGGCAAGCGCGGCAGCACATGTTTCATGATGAGTGCGGGGCCAGTTGCATTGAGTGCAAAGCTCCGAGCGAGCTTGGCCGCGTCGAGATGTTTCCAGGTTTTTTCGGGGGTTTGCTGTGCGTCGTGGAGGAAACCCGTCGCATCGATCACGAGTCGCAGCTCGCCCTTGCTGCCAGCAAATGTCGCCGCGTGTTCGAGGCTGGTTTCGTCCAGCAGGTCAATCGATGGCGAAGTAGAACGACTGAATGCGACCACGTGCTCGAATTTTTGCGTGGCCCCGATAGCGTCGAGCAAAGCACCGCCAATCCCACCGCTGGCGCCAAAGACGACCGCCACGCCACCTGCGGGGAATGATCCCAGCGCCAACTCGCCAGCCGTTAAGCCCTCTGGATGAAACGGTGAGCTCACTCGCCTTGAACTGCGTTGTTGGCTTTTTTCATGCGCAGCAGGCGTGCGCAGAAGCGAGAAATGACGGGTCTAATGGGTAGCAACAGCCGGTAGCCCACCTCGAGAGCCACCATCGCGCCAGGCAGCGACGCAACACGCGCCAGCCAGCGCCATTTGGGTAGACGACCCCAGATCTCGACGAATGCAGCAGCGCCTGAAAGTACGCGCCCGTCACCTGCACGTACATGAAACCGCGCCATCGCGCGCTCTTTGGATATTCCTGCCGGTGTAGTTGCACCAACTTCTGAAACATCAACAAAACAGAGGGCGTCGGCACAGTCTTGTCCGCGGTAGTAGCCGATCTCGGCTCGACATAACGCGCAGGACCCATCGAAATATACGATTGTGTTTGAATGTTTCTCTCCCATACGTGTAGCCCACTCTTTCGTCGAATAAGGTCGTCATGTTCGCGCACGCACCTTGCACATTTGCGCCCACGCCGTTTGCTGGCCTTAGACGTTACGTTGCTAGCGGCCATTTGGACCGATGCCACAGCAACGTTGGGTGCTTCGAGTGAAAGGTTATTTTGTTAGACACCTGGCAGGGGCCGAGGATGAGATTGACCGCGCTGTTGCGCACCGAACATAGGGGCTGCGCGTCGAAGTCTGACAACGCAGGTTTTCCCGTCGCACCGCTGTCCGAGCGTCGCAGCAGATTCGTCCTAAGTGCGACAGGCTGCCAGGTGGGCCTCGCACCTTGTGACCCTGAGTTTATCGTCCATAAATCAAGAATCAGGCGACGGCGCTTGGGCCGGATTCGCCCCGGGCATTGGTTCGTTGGTGTTGGCGCGAAATCGAGCCATTTCAGGGAACGCGGCAACACTGTCGTCTGCCATTCCTATCAGCCTTCGAGCTGCATAGATCTTGATGTATCAAAAACTGTGGTATATATCGAGGTATATCAATGGAGAATGCCATGGTCCGTATCGCTAAGCTATTTATGAACGGTCGCAGCCAGGCCGTCCGTCTGCCAGCTGAATTCCGTTTCGCCGAAACAGAGGTCTACATTCGCCGTGACCCGGTGAGCGGTGATGTCGTCATCTCGCGTCGCCCGGGTGGCTGGGATGAGTTTTTTGAACTCATCAAGCGTCTCGATATGCAACCCGACTTCATGATCGACCGCCGCGATGAGCCACCCCAGCAGCGGCCAGAGCCTGAATGACGGTACAGCGCTATATGCTCGATACCAATATAGCGAGTTACATCATCCGAGGGCCGAACTCGACCCTGGCCGCACGTCTTATCGAGATAGCGATGGCGCAGCTATGTATATCGTCGATCACCCAAGGCGAGCTGCTGTATGGGTTGGCGCGCAAACCGAACGCTACCAACCTGCAAACGGTTGTGCGGGAATTTCTGATGCGTATCGATGTTTTGCCATGGGACAGCGCGGCGGCAACACGATACGGCATCCTTCGTGCAGCACTGGAATTCAGTGGAACGCCACTCGGCAATCTCGACACACTTATCGCCGCGCATGCCCTTGCAGCAGACGCCGTTCTGGTGACGCACGACCAAGCTTTCGCGCGCGTCCCGGCCCTCGTGGTTGAAAACTGGGTTTTGCAATAGTTGGTAAAGGATGCGATTGCCACAGCCGGCGGTTGGAGAAACTGGGGAAAACTGGGGTCAGATGAGAATGGCACTTACTTAAGCTTCGCTGGATGTCCATGGAGGCGAACGTTTTCTCTAGCGATGTCGCGCGGTACGGTCAGTAGTGGGTAAGGTTTAGGTCGCCGCTTGA
>JAYUQF010000352.1:0-3668 GCA_043756885.1 Pseudomonadota bacterium | reverse complement strand
GGTGGATGATCATCTTCCTGCCGCTGATAGGCCTTGCTTTGTGATCAACCTCCTCGCGCGGCTAACAAGCTGGTCGCGTGGCGAAACCGCACGCCTGGCGGGCGCACTATGTGCGATCACCGCGCTCGCCGCGCTGTCAGGCATGCTGGAACGCTGGGACTACGTTATTTACGACGCCGCCATGCGCCTGCGCAATAACACTGCGCCCGACGACATCGTGATCGTCGCCATCGACGACCGCAGCTTGAAACAGCTCGGCCATTGGCCGTGGTCACGACATCTGCACGCACAGCTGCTGGAGCGCATGACACGCGCCGGCGTGCGCGGCGTGGGCTTCGACATCATGTTTGCCGAAGCCTCGGAGCAGGATGGTGGTGACGAGCATCTGGCCGGCGCTATCGCCGCCAACGGTACGGTGGTATTGCCGGTGTTTCCTGACCAAGAGAGCACCAACGGCGCGTTGCGCGAAGTGCAACCCTTGCGTGCTTTTGCCAATGTTGCGGCCAAGCTTGGCCATGTCGATACGGAGCTTGATCGGGATTCCTTAACCCGCAGCGTTTATCTGCAGGCCGGTCTGGCCTCGCCGGTGTGGCCCACGCTGGCGCTCGCCATGCTCGAACAAGTGGCGCCCAACGACTGGCAGCACCTGCCCGGCGAAATCCGCGGCACCGTCACCGGCGATGTCAGCGGCCAATGGCTGCGCGATCATCGTCTGCTGGTGAATTTTGGTGGCCCGCCCGGGCGTTTCCGGCAAGTGTCGTTTGTTGATGTCTTACAACAGGACAGCGTATTGGCAAGTCTGCGCGGCAGATTTGTACTCGTTGGCGTCACTGCCGGTGGCCTCGGACGCTCACTCGCCACACCGGTTTCCGGCCAAGCACAGCCGCTGTCTGGTGTCGAATTTAACGCCACCGTACTCGACAATCTGCGCACGCGCAGCTGGATCACACCGCTAGACAGCGGCATCTACGTCTTACTGCTGTCGCTGTTTGCGCTCGCTCCGTCATTGATCTATCCGCGTTGTTCTCCCCGACAAGGGCTGCTGCTTGCAAGCGCGCTGGTGATCCTCATCGTGCTGACACCCGTCACCCTGTTGCTCGGCTTGCAGTTATGGTTTGCGCCAGCGCCGGCCCTGCTGGCCGCGATCTGCAGCTATCCGCTATGGAGTTGGCGGCGAGTGGAACGCACGGCACGCAATCTCAGAAGTGAACGCGAGCTGGCACGCGCCACCTTGCACTCGATTGGCGATGCGGTCGTAACAACCGATCTCGATGGTGTTGTGACCTATATGAATCCGGTCGCCGAGCAACTTAGTGATCAATCCCGGCGCGATGCCATCGGGCGCCATATCTCCAGCGTATTCTGGTCGGCGCAGCGCGCCGAGCGCGAGAAATCTGCCACCATCATTGCCCAGGCGCTACGCGAGAATCGCTCGGTGCGATCGCCCTCCTACGCCCTGCTCAATAAGCGCTTCGGCGAAAGTTATGCCGTGCGCATTACTGCCAGTCCGATCGTCGCTGAAGGTGGCCAACAGCAGGGCGCGGTCATTGCTTTTCACGATGTTACGGAGAACCTCTCTCTTACCCGTCAAGTTGCGCACCAGGCCACCCACGATGCGTTAACCCAGTTGCCCAACCGCGAACTGCTGGCGGACCGTGCCACCCAGGCTATCGCTGCAGCGCGTCGCGATGGCACCCTCTTGGCGGTTTTGTTTTTCGATCTTGATGGTTTCAAATTCGTAAACAGCAGTCATGGCCATGCCGTGGGTGACGCTTTGCTGCTGGAGTTGAGCGAACGTCTGAGCCACACCGCACGTGCCCATGACACGGTTGCGCGCTGGGATGGCGATCAGTTTGGCATTCTGCTTACGGGTCTCGAGACGACCGCCACTGCCGACGAGATGGCACGACGTTTTCTTGCGCTTGGTGACGACGCCTATGCAATTGGTGACAACGACATCCGCATCACGGGCAGCATAGGCATCAGTTTTTACCCACGCGATGGTAAGGATATCGAGAGCCTGTTTCACCATGCAGACACCGCACTGCATCGCGTAAAACAGCGGGAGCGCAACGCCATCGGCTATTACGATCAAGATTATGATGCCCAAGCCCGTCATCAACTGCAGATAGCCAATGCCTTGCATCACGCCCTGCGTCATGACGAGTTTGAACTCTATTACCAGCCCACCCTGCGGCTCGATAACAACCAGGTCGTGGGAGCCGAAGCCTTGTTGCGCTGGCATCACCCGCAACGCGGTCTGTTGCTGCCAGGTGAGTACATACCGGTCGCCGAAGCGTCAGATTTGATTCAGCACATCGGCACCTGGGTGTTGCAGCAGGCTTGCCGCCAGTCACGCCAATGGCAACTGGCCGGCCTGTCACTGAAGATCAGTATCAATGTATCTGCCCGTCAGCTCAGCAACGATGGCCTACTGGCCATCGTAAAAGCGGCGTTGCACAGTGCCGGTGCCGACCCTCGCAATATCATCCTTGAGATCACAGAAAGCGCGGTGACTCACGAACGCGACAGAGCCGCGCAGATCTTGCAAGCGCTCAAGGCGTTAGGCCTGCAGCTCGCCATCGACGATTTTGGTACCGGCTACGCATCACTCGCCAATCTGAAAGCGCTGCCGGTTGATCATGTGAAGATTGATCAGTCCTTCATCCGTGATCTGGTCACCGACCCAGGCGACGCCGCCATTACCCGCGGCGTGATTGCGATGGCCCACAGCATGCAACTGTCGGTGATCGCTGAAGGGGTTGAAAACGAGACGCAGCTGGCTTTTTTGCGCGCCTACCGCTGCGACGAAGTGCAGGGTTTTCACTTGGCCTATCCCATGTCGGCCGAAAATTTTACGCAGTGGGTCAACGTTCGCCAGGCTAATCTCACCGCGCCGCCCGACACCCCGCGTGCGGAAGAACTGGCCCCGCCCACACCGCGTCTGCATTGAGCGCGGTCAGGCCGACTGTGAGAGTTCCTGCTCCAACTGTTCGAGTTCTTCCTGACGGGCGAACCAGTTGCTTTCCAGATCCGAGAGTTCCTGTTGCAAGCGACCGCGGTCGTGCAACAACGCGGTCAGTTCGCTCTTGCGCGCTGCTTCGTAGAGCGCCGTATCGGCCAGACGCGCGGCGAGTGCCGTCAGTTGCGCCTGCAACTTGTTGATAGCCGCCTCGAGTTTTTTAACCGCGGCGCGCGCCGGTGCAACCTGCGCACGGCGTGCGGCCGCCTGTTGGCGTGCCTGTTTGCCGCGCGCAACATTGGCGCCGTCATCGCCAGTGGCGAGTGTTATCTCATTCGTCTGTGCGGCGCGCTCACGACTTTGCTGACGCCGGTGGTAGTCGTCGAGGTCACCGTCGAATGCTTGCATGCGGCCGTCTTCGATGAGGTAAAACTCATCTACGCAGTTACGCAGCAGGTAGCGGTCATGGGACACCAGCACTAGCGCGCCGCTGAATTCCTGCAAGGCTAAGGTCAAGGCCTGGCGCATTTCGAGATCGAGATGATTGGTCGGTTCGTCAAGCAAGAGCAGATTAGGCTGCTGCCAGGCCACCAGGGCCAGGGCCAGACGCGCTTTTTCTCCACCACTGAAGGGTCGAATCGGTGCCAGCGCCGCGTCACCATGGAAATCGAAACCACCCAGAAAATTACGAATCTTCTGTTCGGTG
>JAYUQF010000351.1:0-3674 GCA_043756885.1 Pseudomonadota bacterium | reverse complement strand
TGCCGTTATCGGTATAAGCGCAGGCGTTGCGCAGCAGGTTGCCGAGCACAATCGCCAGCAGGCGCGGGGCCGCGTCAATCTCCAAGGTAACGCTCTCGTCGAGTTGGAACGCGAGCTGCTTGGCCTCGTAGATCATGCGGCAGCGGGCGAGCTCCTGACGTAGTACCTGGTTGACATTAACGCACTGGGTGGCGAGCACCCCCTCATGTTCACCTGCCAGCAACAGCAGCGCCTCGGTCGACTCAACCATGTCCTGCGAGGCCGCACGGATCTTCTCGACCATACCGCGCGCGCTGTCGTCGAGTGGCCGACCGAGCAGATTGTCAGCCGCCATACGAATAACCGTCAGTGGGCTGCGCAGTTCATGACTGGCTTCGCGGGTAAAATTGCGTTCCCGTTCGATCAACTGGTCAACACGCCCCATGAGATGCCATAGCGCATGGGACAAATGCGCGATTTCGTCATCTGCACTATTGGCCTGAGCACTGGTGTCGAAAGCGGCCAGATCCGGTGTCTCGACATTAATGTCCTGCACCAACCGCGCGAGGCGTACGACCGGTGACACCGCCTTGCGTGCCAGCCCGAAAGCGAACCACGCTGAGCAATAGAGCACGATCAACATCAAGGCCAACGGCGCGATACCAAAATAGGTGGCGAGCTGACGGACATTGTTGGCATCGAAGACCAAGTACAAGCGCTTACCATCCATTTCGCTGACATGCACAACCGTGGTACCCACCGCTGCATTTAAATCGTGAATGCCTTCGGCGAGACTGCTGAATTCGGCCGGGATCTCCGCGGCATCCTTCTCGAACAGATAGCCGATCAAAGAATTGGTGTTGGGCGCCGGGGTGTGTGCAGTGATGGCATAACGGGACCAGAAATAGTCAGCTTCACGCTCCAATGCCGAAACAATCAGCAATTCCCGAATGGCTAATTCCGCCAGATAGACCCCGGCCAGCGCCGTTGCACTGATCAGCGCTATCTGTAGCAGAAAGGCTCGCCACAGGCGCGCATTCAGTCGACGCCGCGGTTCAAGCATCGAGCGCCAAGCGGAAGCCCGCACTATGTAAGGTATGGATCAACGGGCGTGCAAAGGGTTTGTCGACAGCCTTACGCAGACTGTACATATGGCTGCGCAGCGCATCGCTGTCAGGCGGCAGATCGCCCCACACGGCGCGCTCGATGAGACCCCGATCAACCACGGCCGGCGACTGCAACATGAGCACTTTCAGAATCTTCAGGCCAATCGGCGTCAGCACCAGTTCAGTGCCCGCCCGGGTGACCTTCATGGTGCGGGTGTCAAAAACGAGATCAGCGACGTGTAATATTTCGCCCTGCACACCACCGCGCGCGCGGCGCAGTAGAGCGTGCAAGCGCGCTTCTAATTCGGCCAGATCAAACGGCTTGATCAGATAGTCATCGGCGCCATGCTCAAATCCGGCAAGCTTATCTGCCAGTGTGTCGCGCGCAGTTAACATCAATACCGGTGCAAGCATCTGCGCTTCGCTACGCAGACGTCGGCATAACTCAAGGCCATCGATGCCCGGCAACATCACGTCCAGCACCACTGCGTCGTAGCGGTTGGCGAGTCCGAGGCGCAGACCGGCGCGCCCATCGGGGGCGTAATCAACTGCAAAGCCGCGGGTCTCAAGATAGTCGAGCACCAGTTCGGCGATGTCGCGATGGTCCTCGACCAACAGGATGGCTGCATTGGGCGGGTTGTTCATGCTGATACCGATCGCACTAACGAGATGCGTAGCGCTAGCTGTGGTTTGTTATACACCTGGCCTGCACTCGTATGCCATTGGCTTTAAGGACCCAGGCGGAAATAATCTCGTCAGCACCGAGGGTGTCTCTGCGCGGTTGCTGCAAGGCGCGTTTCGCAGGTAATGGCTCAGCCCTTGCCAAGAAACGCAACGCCGCAGCGGCCGCGCAGAGGCAGCCGAATGCCGAGATTATTTCCGCCTGGGTCCTACGGCATAAACCAAAACAGCAAGACCGATACGACCACCATCGATGTCAGCGTCGAAACAACGATGGTCTTCGCCACCGTATCCTGGCGGACCTGGTACTGACTGGCGAAGATGAAGGTATTGATACCCGCCGGCATGGCCGCCATCAACACCGCTGTGGCTAACCATATGTCGGTCAGCCCCACCGCTCTGCCCAGACCCCATACCGCAAGCGGGCAAATCATGTTCTTCAACAATACCAACACCAGCACATCGCGCCAGCCGCCGCCCAACTCGTACTGGGCGAGACTAACGCCTAACGCCACCAGTGCGCAGCCAGGCGCAGCTGCGCCCAGCACGTCCAACATACGCGACACCATAACCGGCACAGCCAACTCGCCAAGATTGGCGATGAACCCCAGAGCCAAGGCAACAATCACCGGGTTGACCAGCAGGCGCGCAAGCGCGCGCCCATAAAACAGCGCCTCGCCGGCGCGTTTTTGCCCGTAGAATTCAAGCGCGCAGGTAACAAGCGGAAACAGCAAGATGCTCTGGGTCGCCACCAGGATAAACAAGGGAAGATGACCACGCGCACCAAAAGCGGCGTGTGACAGTGGTAAGCCCAGCAGCACGATATTGGCATAACAGGCGCTCATGGCCGCGATACCCGCTTCGCGTCGTGGCCAGCCCAAACCGCGCTGCGCGAGCCACAGCGTCAGCCCGAATACAGCAAACGAAGGAAGGTAAAAAGCGACGAGAAAAGCCCACGGGACCTGCGCTGGCAAGTCCGCCCCAGCCACGCTGCGAAACAGCATGGCGGGGATCGCGAGATAAAACATGAAGCACGTCAGACCAGCTCCAACCTCCCGGTTGAAAATACCGACACGCGCCACAGTGAAACCCACGGCCAAGATGCCGCATACCGGCACCACTACCGCAGCCACCGCATTCAGCGTGGCGGTCCTTGTGCAATGGCCGCCAGGCTGCTGGCAAAAGTACCGCCGGTTTCATCCACCCATTCGCACCACCAGTTCGCACCGGCGGCAACATAAGCCGCAACATGGGCACGAGCCTGTGCGGCCGGCCAGTGCGCAACGCGCCCACTTGCAAGCACGTCAAACGGCGTAATGAGCGTGCGATAGCTGGCGATGTCTGCCATCAAGGTCAAAAAATCTTGCGGTTTTAGCCACCATTGCGACCAATCCAAGGCCGTCACGCTCGCGCCATCGAGGATGTCTTGTGGCACCCGCACCGGGAAAACACCGTCCCAGCGAGCAGCTCGCCGGACTCCTGCCTGGGCAGGTAAGGAGGCTGCCACCCACACCGGCATGCGCGGTTGCTGGGTGGCGCGGGGCGCGAGCTGCGCCGCTTGCAATTGAAAATGCTCGCCGCTGTGACTCACGCTTTCGCCGCGCACCAGGGCATCGAAAAGCAGCAAGCCTTCGTCCAGTCGAGCCGCACGGCCACGCGCGCTGCCATCCTCGCCAAAGGCCTCAAACTCCAGTCGCGCGGGTTCGCCTAAGCCGACACCCAGCACCATGCGCCCGCCGCTCAAGCGATCGAGCGTGGCCATTTCCTTGGCCAGCTTCCACGGCCGGCGTCGCGCCAGTGGCGTGATCATGGCACCCAGACGCATCCGCTTGGTCGCCTGCGCCAAGGCGCCAAGCATGACTGTGGCATCGAGCACTTCGAGTTGTCCGCCACCTTCCAGCACCAGGT
>JAYUQF010000350.1:0-3685 GCA_043756885.1 Pseudomonadota bacterium | reverse complement strand
GGCCAAAATACAGCGCGAGCGGAAGCAGTACTTCGAGCGCAATAACAGATTTATAAAGTGTCAGCAGGGCAACTTCGTCGGCCCGCAGTAAGCCACCGGCAGCATCGGTCAGGAAGCGTGTCAGGCTGTAGGCCAGGAACACGACTGTCAACGCCGCGGCAACTGCCGCAAAGCTAGTGCCGATTTCCCGTAGCAGATAACGATCGAGTATCACGATGAACAGTGTAAAGCTTATCGGCGGGATCAGATTCGGCAGCAGCCGGTATGATGGGCAGCGCAGGCGAGTGGTGCAACTGCTCGCTGCATTTGCCGCGCTGGTGATCAGTCAGTGTGCCCACGCCGAGCAAATCCCGCCGCTGTCGAAGTTGGAAGACACCGTGATTGCACGCGCACAGGAAGCCTGGGAGTCGGACAATGGTGACACCATGTTCATCCGCGGTGACCTGCGTTTGCGCGGCTCGCACTGGCGTATATATGCCGATACGGCGCGCGTCGAAGGCAAGCTCGGCGACCCATCGCGAGTGGTGGTGGACGGCAGCCCCGCCCGTATCGTGGTCAGTCGCGATGCCGCTAGCGAGCCTTTGGAAGGTCAGAGTCGCCATCTCGAATTCGACCCTCGCGCTAAGCTCATGCGCCTGGATGGCGCTGCGACGGTGGTCAGAGGTCAGGACTCGATAAGCAGCGAGAGCATTCGCTATTCACTCGACCGCAATACCTTTGAAGCTGGCTCCCATGGACGGGTCAAGGTCATCACCGGGCCGCGTTCGGAACGCAAGTGAATCTTTGCTCAGCGTGCGCGTGCGGGCCAAAAACTTGTCAGCACTGCCATGATCGACGTGTTGGCCGCCGCATCGGTAGCGTTGATTTGGTCGAGACGCGGCGGTCCGGGCCAAGCTACGTCGGTGAATTGCCGTTGCGCGCATTCGCGTGCGGTGGCATAACGCGGTAGCACATGAAAGTGCACATCCGGGTCTATCAACATCAGCATGAGATAGTTGATTTTATCGTGACTAAATGCGGCTCCCAGCGCCTGCTCGGCGTCCTGGGCCACCATCACCAGTTCCGCGCCCGCAGCTGCTGACAGCGCGCCGAAACTCGTCACGGCTTCTTTGCACACCAGCACCAGCGCACCTAGCGTTACCTGTTGCGGGCGCAGCAACACAACCCAGTGCCCGTAGTCGGCCACCATCGTTGCCGGGAAGCCGAATTTTTCCATCGTTGGATTCATCGTGCGTGATGTCAGCCGGCACTGCCGGTGGTGGCGACGGGAATGGGGTACCAGGCAGCAATAACCTGCGCAGCACGATCGAGATCAGCGCGATCGTCAACTTCACACCATGACAGCCCATCTATCGGGCAGGTCGCGACCAAGCCATGGTCAGCCAATTGATCCACAGCCGCGAGATACCACTGTTTGAGCCCCGTACCGTGACGCATCATGTGATCAAGTTGGCGAGCGAAGCGTGTGGGGCCTTCGCCGCGGAAGGCCATCATGCCAATTGATTCACCATTGACTAGTTTACGGTCGAGTTGTTTGCCGACCCGTTGCAAGCGATCGCCAGCGACAATGACTTTCATGTCGTCGTCGTCGTAGTCAGATTTACTATCGGTGACCAATGTCACCGCCGCACTGTTATCGGTATCCAACAAACGACGCAGGATCGCAGCTTCGAATAAAGTATCACCGTTGACAATGACAAAATCGCCCTGCATTTCGCCCCGCGCGATCCAACAGGTGCCGAGGTTGTCGCACTGCGCGAAGAAGGGGTTGTACAGCGTGCGTGTCGGCACGTCGTGCTGGCGCTCAACAATGTCGTCGATAACATCGGCAGCGAAGCCCGTGACCACCACAACTTCGTCAATAGCGCATTGCGCCATCTCGTGTAGCTGCCACTCTAACAGCGAGCGAGCGCACACTGGCAGGGCCGATTTCGGTTTGTCGGCGGTCAGAGGTAATAACCGCCGGCCTTGGCCTGCGCTCAGAATGATCGCTTTCATTCGCTTAATTTTCACCTGTTGCTCAAGCCTCGCCGAGGCGGCGCGACTCTAACACGATTGCCTGCCTGGTTCGACCCGACTTCGTCCTCAGGGAACTCTGCGCCGCGCTGCCACGCGCTGATTCCAGTGCGCCAGGTTGCGCAGCGGGTCTTTGACGTAGTGGGTGGTTTGCATGAGGCGCAATACAAAACGATTGAACCACGTCCCAATACGATCCATGGGGCGGTCAATGTCGAGAAACAGCACCGCGCGAAATTCGTTTGTATCGTTGCGCACTTCGTGCTCATAGGTGTCGTCGAACAGCATCCATTCGCCCTCGCGCCAGTTGAGGATTTCCTGATCAACACGGATCCAGCAACGTCGATAGTCAGCAGGCACACGCAAGCCTAGATGGCAGCGCACCATTGCTCGGGTCGGACCGCGATGGGGCGGAATGTGATAACCGGGCGCGAGGATCGAAAACCAGGCATTGAGTAAGCCCGGCACCGTTGCGAGCAGGGCGGCGGTGTCAGGGCAGGCATGACAGTTGTCAGCAACGGGTTGGCCGAAAATATACAGACCATAGGTTTTCCAGCTCGTGCCCGTCGAAATGCGGGCCTGATCGGGCGAAATCTGATGGAAGGCTGGGATGTCGTCGGGATGCTCCCACACCGCGTCAAACTCGCTGCGGATCTGAGCGCTACCAGCAGCCAGTCTTGGTAGCCAGTCAAAAGTGTTATTGGGCAGTACCGCACTGGCAGGGATCAGTGAATGACGACCCTGAAAATCGGTGATGGCGCGCAAAAACGCCTTGCCCAGGCGATGCACCAAGGCACGTTGCCAGCGTTTTCGCCGGCTAGTAAAGCGCAGCGCTTCATTCATTGCCCAGCACCTCTTCGGCCAGCAGCAGATCGGCGCTTGAATCGACATCCACTGCGGCGCGTGCGCTGTCTACTGCGACATAAGCGATACGACAGTGGGCGCGCGTGGACAGCGCAGCTAAAGCGGCGCTAAGACTCAACTGGCGCGTGAGGTAAGCCCACAGCATACCCAAGCCTAGACGGCTCGCCATGCGCCATGGGTGTTTGCGATCGTTTTCCAGTGCTAACCACAGCTCCAGTGCGTGCCGCCCAGCATGGGTGCGCAGGACAAATAGATTGGCGCCGCACCAGGCGCCGTCGCTAAAGCGCAAAACGGTGCGCTTGGACTGCGGGAAGCGACTACGAACAAGTTCGTGAGGAACCAGACCGACAATGAAATCGGCGCTGCTTTTTGCAGCACCTGTGCAGAACCGATCAAGCACGCCGGCTTCCAGCAATGCATGATCACCGGCCGTTAGCAGCACCGGATAGTGGCCGAGCGCCGCGCTGGCACGCAAGGCGCTGGCGGAGGGGCCGCGCATCGGTTCCAACCAGCGGAAATCACCGACTGCCAACAGTTCGCGCAGTACGTCGTTGTTTTCCACGATGTGTGCGGCCGGGCCGACCAGCAGACCGCCATCGATACAGTGGCTGGTGCGCAAGGTGGTAATGACCCGGGCAATGCACGCTTTGCCGGCAACCTGCACCAGCACACTGGCGGGTAGACGGTGCGCCCGGGCAAGCGCATTGCCACCGGCACGTTCACCTGCCAGCACGACCGCGGGCCAGGGCAGACTCGGGTCTTTGGCGCCTGCCGCAGGCAGCCAGCACTGCAACTCGTTGCGCGT
>JAYUQF010000349.1:0-3700 GCA_043756885.1 Pseudomonadota bacterium | reverse complement strand
AGTCCAGGCCACCTACCTGCTGAAAGTAGGTGAACTGGGTGATCTCCATACCGTTTAACCACACTTCCCAACCCAGACCCCAGGCACCCAAGGTCGGTGACTCCCAGTTGTCTTCGACGAAGCGCACATCGTGCACATTGAGATCGATACCCAGTGTGCGCAGCGACTCGAGGTAAAGCTCCTGGATATCGTCGGGCGAGGGCTTCAGTAACACCTGAAACTGGAAGTAGTGCTGCAGGCGATTCGGATTATTACCATAACGGCCATCAGTGGGTCGCCGCGAAGGTTGCACGTAGGCCGCACGCCAGGGTTCCGGGCCGATGGCACGCAGGAAGGTGGCGGGGTGAAAAGTGCCGGCGCCCATTTCCATGTCATAGGGTTGTGCGATCACACAACCATGGCCGCTCCAGTAGCGCTGCAGTTCGAAAATCAGGGCCTGAAAACTGGGCGGCGGGGAACTTGCCTGAGTCATGGGCGGTGCGAGCTGCTGGGGCTAACCATTGGGGGCCGAAGTATAGCGCGCTGCAGCTGCCCTTGAGTACGGCGTGGCCGCTGTCAGCGGGTTACTTGGCGGGCTCAAGCTTCCGGCTCGCGGGCCGACATTTCCCGTAACTGAGGAACACTGTCATGGCCCAAGCTGAATTGTTTATCGCACAAACCGCCGGCTGGCGCGCGCTACTGACCCACGCGCAACTTGCGGCAGGTGTGCGCTTGAGCCCGGCCGTCGAAGAGCACCTCGTCAGTCTGTTATTTCGTCATGTCGGTGTCGGCATTACGACTCGCGATCTGGAGAATGGCTTCATCGACCGTATCGACCGCATCCTGCACGCCGATACGTCCGACCCCGCAGTGGTCGGCGACCAATGCCTGCTGTTCGCCGGCCTGTTCCCCGAACATGCCATTGGCAAAGGTGTACCGGTGTCTTACTTTGTTGAAGTAGGACGCCACGCTTATCGCGAATACGCATCCAAGCACAAATCGGAAATTCACAGCCTGCTGGCCGATGAATTTGTGCGCGCCATGGATACTTTGCAAACGCTGCGTGTTTTGCAGAGTGGCGAGCCTTGCATCGACGGTTTTAACGCCTACAACCTCTGGCACGAACTGGGCAGCGCCCACGGCTGGCGCATGTTGCGCTCTATGACGAGCGCCCTGCCGTCCTCGTGCGCCGCCAGTCGGCATGTTCACTGAGCGCGGCGAGAGCTTCGACCTCAGGGTGTGTTAACAGCCTGTTCGTCCGTTTTTTCCGCGTTGCCACCAGGGGCCTGCACCAAGTCATCCAGGCGCTTGCTCAGCAAGCGTGTCTTGTAGTCCGGTAACTCATACACCCAGCCTGCGACGCGCTCTTTGAGTCGCGCAGCTTCCTGTTGGACCGATTCTTTTTCGGCATCGTTACCAGGCTTGTCTGTCGCTGATGCAGCGGCGGGCGGCGCTGCGGTGTCGTCGTTAGCAACGTCGTTGTGCACCCGCTTGGGATCGTAGTCAAAATCGAACCGGGCAAAGGTTTTGCCGTCTGCTTCAAACTCCTCGACCTGGACTAACAGTCCGTCAAAAGTTTGCACCTTGGCGCGGCGCAACGGTTTGACACCGGCAAAGCGCGTGGCAGCACCGACGCTGTTAAAGCGCAAATCCAACAACAATGCACCGAGACTCGAAACCAGCGCCTTGGAGCGCGCTTCACGACCGGCGGGCACATTGCGCAAATCGAAGAAGCTATCTTTGGAGCGCGCTTTTTCAATGACCACAGCCGGCCCTTCCTGCGGGGTGATCTCAAGGTGACGCACCCGTGCGGGATCAATATCTGCAATGCGTGCGTCCAGCCAAGTAATGGAGTCTGCCGTGCCGTCGATGGTGCCGTTTACCAGCCATGACTGGGCTTCATCGGCGCGTCGCACATAACGTTGTTTTTTCTGCCCACCGTCGCGCACCTTGCCAACGATCACCGCCAGCAGTTTATTGTCTTTGGCACCATGGAGCTCAACCAGGAGACTGTCAGAGCCTGCGCCGGGTGCGGCCACGCCTATGCGCCCGTAGTTTTCGGGCAAAGCGGTCTTGGCCTCAACAATCTGGAGATCGGCCAGCTGCAGCAGCAGCCGCTTGATTGCTTTTGCATCGGCCGGAAAGTTGTCGCGATTGGCGACGGTCCATCGTTCGGCGCCGCGCACAAGGGTGGTCTTTGTTTTGGCGGCCTGCAGCTCGATGCGCGTCACGTCATTGAGTTGATCGAGCAGGTTCAAATAAAGCGCGCTGCGTGTGAGCTCGGTCTGCGGTGCTTTGTTGACGCTGATTTTCCACGCCAGTGCGCTGAGCACGACGGCCAGCAGCAGAGCACCGAACATTTTTTTATTCATGGTGCGCCTCTCACTTCACGCTCATGCCGCGCGTCGCGAACGGGACGCGTACAAACTTAAGACGATGGCCAAGACCGAAATTAACAGGGGCACCAGTGCCGTATTGATGAATTTTAATTTGGTGCCAAGACCTTCAATGTTGGCGTCGAGTTCATGTTGAACCGCGCGCAACTCTTTGCGTGTTTTGAGCTGTTCGTCGCGAAAGGTTTCGATTTCAGACTTCTGCTCCGGCGTCAGGATCATTTCTTTGCCACTGTGCTCGCCCTGCAGTTCGGCCAGCTTTTTCTCGGTTTGCGTCAGTTTGTCCTGCAGGGCGCGCTGACGATCGCGAAACTGCGCTTGCGCTTCACGCTGGATCTGCTGAACAACTGCGAACGGACGTGTGTACTGACCGCGGCTGCGCAGGCTGATTAAATCGTCGTTACCACCCAGGTTATCGATCGAATTGATCAGGAAGTCGCCGTTATTGCCAAACGGCTGTGGCATGCGCATGTCGCCAAAGGTTGAGAAGCGCACCCAAAAACGATCGGCGAGAAGATCGGTGTCGGCAACCACAATGACATTGATGCCAGCTTTGGCGTTGGCGACAAAATCAGTGTCGGGCGTCTCAGTTTTTTCTTCAGCGCTCGGTGGACGCCCTGCGGGAAACGCGGTCTGCGCATCACCCGAGACACGCATGGCGATGATGTGGCGCAGGCCATCAGATTTAAAATTCTCCAGCAGTCCAGCGGGGTCGCGGACAAAGATGATCGAGTCGCGGTCGATCAAACCCGAGCTGGTGTCGCTCTGCAGCAGCGGCACGACCTTAAGCTTGGAGTCTGCCAGCTTTTCGAGCGAACCTGCGGTGCCGACATTGACCGAGTTGAGCTCATGGGTGATGAAGTCGTCTTGGTTCAGCGCCGCGTCTTGCAGTTGCAACCAGGGCAGATACTCGACTTGCTGCGGACCGCGCGGCGTGCGGAAAGACACGCGCACCGCAATACTCGGGTCGCCAACAACTTTATCCGCTGTCAGCTTGATGCCCCATTTGGCGAACAATGGCTCCAGGTTTGAATCCAGTTTGGGTGGTACGCCTGGCCGCTCGGGATCAGGCTGCGCGCGATCCTGCTCCGCCAGCGGATCGACGAAGATCATGGCCTTGCCACCCTTTAATACAAATTGATCGATGGCGTAGAGAGTCGCGGCGGGTAATTCTTTGGGGTGCACCACTATCAATGTGTCGACGCTCTTGTCGATGCTCGTGACTTCGGGCGTCATTTCCTTGATGTCGTAGAGTTCTTTCAGCAGCATAAAGCTGGTCCAGTCCTGGGCACCCTGCTGGCCGGTCATCGGGTCGGCTGGTGCTGCCA
>JAYUQF010000348.1:0-3700 GCA_043756885.1 Pseudomonadota bacterium | reverse complement strand
GCAGCTGCGGCACACCACGGGCGATGCGTGCTTCGATTTTTTCGCGCACCTGTTCAAGGCTTTTATTGATGCCACTGCTGGCGGAACGCCGTGCCGGGTCGCCAAACAATTGTTCCCACACACCTCCACCGAGCACCGTCTGCTCGATGGACTGCAACACAACCTTATGCGCTTCTTTGTCGACCTGGTCAGCCAGAGTCAGACATTCTCGATCGAGTTCGGCTACTTCAGCGATCATTGCTGAGCGGGTCATGCCGGCGCGATTTGCTGCCAACTCGCGCGGATAGACCAGATACACGTACAAACCATAAAAACCGTTGACGACCACCAGCAAGGTCAACACGTAAGTCAGCGAATGAATATTCCAGCCGAGTTGAAAGCCGCTATGCAGCGTGGTGACAACAATCAGCGCCGTGCCCAGATAAATATGCGCCGACAGCCAGCCTACCAGCCGGCCCTGGTTACCTGAGTATCGCCGCTTGCGCACACCAAACCACGCCAACCAGGCGATGAGGCCAGCACCTGTACCGCCCAACGTATAACCCAACCAACTGCCGCCACTGGGCGGCTCGCTAGGCTGGTGCAAGACATACAGCACGATCACTACCGCGCACAGCAGTGTCGCTACTTTGAGATAGAAAAAATTGCGATAACTGACGTAGGACTCATGCATGGCAGCGGTCAGATGCAAACCATGGACAAACGCCGGACGAGGCTCACACTCATCGCGCGATGGCCATGAACTCGGCCGGACTGACCCGGATCGCCGCACCCGTTGGACAAGCACGAACACAGGCCGGACCACCGGCCTGGTCTTTACACATATCGCATTTAACCGCCGTCTTGGCCGCGGTCTTGTCCGCACTGTGGAATTCTTCACCGGGAGCCGGGCCCGTGCCAAACAGTAACCACTTCCACAGGCTTGGTTTTTCTGCCTCGCCCTTAGTCGCCATCTGGATGACACCATAGGGACAATTTTTTTCGCAGTTACCGCAGCCTATGCAGTTATCGGCGATATAAACCTCACCCTCTGGTGTGCGATGGATAGCATCGGGCGGACAGTCTTTCATGCAGTGGGGATGTTCGCAGTGGCGACATGATGTGGGCACATGCACACTGGCGAAAGTTGGACCTGCACGCCGGTCGAGCAAGGAGGTGCCCTTATGGGTGTCGGCGCAGGCCTTTTCGCAGTTATCACAATCAACACACAAGGACTCATCGATGAGCAACACGTCGGTCGCTTCGCCTATGCCTTGGGCGACCAGGAATTCGATCATATTGCCGGCGTTGGTTTTGCCGCCGCGCGACCGCGCGCTGGCGCTCAGGCGTGCCTGGGCGCGGGCTTTGAGTTCGGCATCGAGTTCAGGAAAACAAGCCAACAGCTCGCGGAACACCACACCGGGCAACTCGATGGTTTCGGTAACCACCGCTGCGCGTACCGTAGCGGTGCGGGGTGAATCGGTCAGTAAAGCAAGTTCGCCGACATAATTGCCCGATGGCAAGTAAGCGATGACCATCTCTCGCCCGCCGATCTGATGGGCGATGGTGACCGAGCCGGATCGGATCAAGTGCAAGGAAGTGGCCGGGTCGCCTTCATTGAACAGCGCATCGCCAGGCGCAAACACACGCTGTCGCGCCGTGCGCGCTACTTCGATCAAATCGTCTTCCGGCACGTCCGGTGCGATATGCATACGGATGGCGCGCAGCAGGAAAGTCTCGTCTACCGCGCGGCGTACCGATTCGACCGATTGAATCAGTTTGTTCATCGATCGTCGGGGTGTCTCGATCAGCACACAGTCCTGGCCCGCGACTATCGTTGCCGCGCGTCGGCGACCAGAGATCAAAGACATCTCGCCGAAGAACTTGCCGACACCGAGCTTGACCGTATTGGTCAGGTCGTCGGGATCTATCTGGATATAAACCGCGCCACGCAACACCGAAAAAAATGTATTGGTGTAGTCGTTAAGCTGCACTACCACTTCACCCGCCTCCGGTGTGCGGATCTCCGAATCGAGCAGGAACTCGCGCAACTGCAACGGTGTAAGTCCGGCGAATAAAGCAATATTGCTGCGGATCTGCACGATGGCGAGATTGACCTTGGTCAGGCCCTGCACCCCGGCGAACTTGGCCCGCAGCAGGCCTTCATCGGCCGGCTCCACCTCACGACCACAAATGAACTCAACAACTTCGTAGCCCTGGTTGATGCATTGTTTGATCAAAGGATAACCGGCCAGTGCACCGATGATATAAAGCCCAGGGACGTTCGACTCGTAACGCGGTGAGACTGAGGGCACAGCAGCCGGGTCGTCACTGGGGAATACCACACCACAGGCTTCCACAAACGCGCGGGGTGGCAGTGCGCCTAAGCGCGCCACGATACGGTCGCAGAAAACCTCGCTCATGCCATCTTTGGTTTTGATCTCAAAACGCAGGCGCTTGCGCGACGGATGTTCGTCCGGCGCCGCTGTAACCGCGCGGGGACTGGCGTTATACAAACAGTCGATCTGGTCGCTATCGATGGCACGCGTAATATCGCGCAGGTTGCCTTCTTTGGCGCGGGTGAATTCGTCGCGGCGATTGAGAATGACTACCGTGTTATTAACGGCCAGCGCCAGTGCATTTTCGATGGCCGCATCACCCGCACCCACCACGACGATGGTTTCACCGCGATAGGCATCCGGGTCATCGAGCTGATACTGGACCTCGGGCAAGCTATCACCCGGCACATCCATGCGCCGCAGATTGCCTTGCAGGCCGATGCACAGAACCACGAACTCGGCGTGCACGATGGCGCCATCGGCAAGTTTGACTTGAAAGTTGCCCTGCTCGCCTTCGATGGCGACCACTTCTGCGTTGTAACGAACCTTGGCATCGCTCTGCTCGATGCCCCTCTGCCAGGAGGAGAGAATGCGCTCGCGTGTGCCTGCCTCAAAACCGATGGCGGCACGCAAGGGCAACTGGCCAGGCTCGGCCATTACGTGTTTGCCCTTCTGATAACGGTAGATCGTATTGGCGAGTTGCGGCGCCGCTTCAAGCACAATGTGTGAGGTAGCTGTTTGTGCAGCGCGCGCTGCTGCGCTCAAACCACCGGGTCCGGCGCCAATGATGGCAATGGTGTAGCGTTTGCTCACGCGGCGCGCCTACTTGAGTGCGGCGGCGAGTGTCTGCATCTCGCTACTGAACTGTACTGGCTGATAGGCGTTCTGATCTGCAAGTACGCCGTAGAGCACTTTGATCTGGGCAGCGATTGCGCTGCCTTGCGTGTCGCTCCAACGTTTAGTCTCGCTCAGGCTGTCGACCAAGGCATGCACACCCATGATGGCTTGTTCGGCGGCAGCGAAGTCGCGATATTCACCGGCGCTGCCACCCTTGACCAAGGTGTCGAGTATGGTGAAGGTCTCCTCAATGCTGAAGTTGTGGGCGCGAACATGATCCTGAATCTGCTTCAGAACCCCTTGCATGGCCTTGGCGGCAATCATGGTCGCGTCACGCGATTGATTGCTGGACTGGTGTAAGTCCAATAAGGTTTTGTGCAGTTGCTCGGCGAGGGACGGCGCACTGGCTTTGGTCATATAGAGCAACATGAGTACATGGGCATCGTTGATGTGCGGTACACCCGGTGGCAAACCCGTTGTCGCCCGCGCCGCCCAACGCGGCGCGGTCAGTGGATGATGACAGGCATGGCAATCAAAAAACGCTA
>JAYUQF010000347.1:0-10470 GCA_043756885.1 Pseudomonadota bacterium | reverse complement strand
TCAGTTGCGCTGCCAGCCGGCCATGACTATCCGATAACAAAGCGATCCGTTGGGCCTTGCAGTACTGCAGCGTATTTACGCTGCTTGCGAGCACGGATCTAGACTCGCTAACAAGGCGCGCCGGCGCTTAAGGATAACGATGGCCGGCAATGCGAGTGCAAATGTCATGACGAAAAAAATTGGCCAACCGACGGACTCCACCAGATAACCGGCCGGTGGGCCAGCAAACACCCTGCCCAAGCTCGCGACCGCGCTCAGCAGCGCAAATTGCGTGGCCGTATAGCGCCGGTCACAGATCGACATAAGCAGGGCGAGATAGGCTGCCGTACCCATCCCGCCGGCAAGGTTTTCCAGTCCAACCACCGCCACCATGGCCAGATAAGACTTGCCGGTTACCGCCAGCACCGCAAAGCCCAAATTGGTGAAGGCCTGTAACCAGGCAAAAAGCATAAGCGCACGGTACAAACCGAGGCGGACCATCATCGCGCCCCCGTAGAGCGCACCCGCAATCGACGCCACCAGCCCCAGGCCTTTATAGATCGCACCGACGTCGGTCAGCGTAAACCCCATGGCATCGAGCAGGAAATTAGTCGTCAAGCCCCCTGCAAATGCGTCACCCAGCTTGTAAAAAAAGATCAACACCAGCAGTGGTACGGCCGACTCGCGACGAAAATATTCGCGTAGTGGCTCGATAACGGCGGCGGCGAGATTTTGCGGTGCCGGCACGTCTTGCGCCACTTCAGGGCCCAGCACACTCGCCGCAGCACCGATGAGCAGCACCAGTGCCAGCCACTGGTAAACCTGCGCAAAGCCGATTTTATCCGCTAACAACAGCGCGCCCGCCCCTGCGAGCAACATACCGATGCGATAGCCAGTGACCGTCGCGCCGGCGCCAAAACCACGCTCGGTCTCCTGCAATACTTCCGCACGATAGGCATCAATAGCCACGTCTTGAGTGGCCGACAAGGTCGCAATCATCACGGCCACTACCGCCAAGATCGGCAAAGCGCCAGCGGCGAGGTTGGCAGCACCGACGGTAAACAATAACAATGCGAGCAGTAGCTGAGTTAACAGCATCCAGTCCCGTCGCCGCCCGGGCCAGCCGAGTTGGTAGCGATCAAGTAGAGGTGCCCATAAAAACTTCAATACATAGGGCAGACCGATCAGCGAGAACAAACCGATCTCGTGCACTTCAAGACCTTGCACCGTCAGCCAGGCCTGCAAAGTGCCGGCGCTGAGGGCCAGCGGCAAGCCAGACGAAAAGCCGAGTACGGCGACGGTCATCACACGCGTATTCAACAAAGCTTTGCCCATCGTCGCTGCGCACCGTCAAAAAAAAGGAGAACTGTGGCTTGCCGCCTTCAGATCGGCATTGTATATCTGCCCGTCAATTTGGCACGCGGAGGCTTGATCGTGGCTGTCGAAATCGAGCGCAAATTCTTAACGTGCAACGACCGCTGGCGAAGTGCGACAACACGTTCGATCGTCATGCAACAAGGTTATCTCGCAGGGTCATCCGACTGTTCTATCCGGGTCCGGTTGAGTGATGGGCATGCGCATCTCAACATCAAAAGTGCGACGCTCGGGATCCGGCGCACCGAGTTCGAATATGGCGTGCCACGCGCCGATGCCGAACTGATGCTCGCCACCCTTTGCGGCACACGCACCCTGGAAAAAACCCGTCACCTCGTTACACATAACGGGCATAACTGGGAGATAGACGAATTCCACGGCGCCAATGCGGGCTTGACCGTCGCCGAGTTGGAACTCGACGCCGAAGATGAGGTCTTCGAGAGGCCACCGTGGCTGGGTGTCGAGGTGTCGGACGACCCGCGTTATTACAATTCCCGCCTCGTCGAGCATCCCTATAAAAATTGGTAATAGCCCGACTCGAGCGCGGGAATTCGGCGTAAAACCCCGTGCTACAATCGAACCAGATTGAGGCTTGCAAGAACGTGCCTATGAACAGTCCCACGCAGTTTCCAACGCAACTCATCGACCGCTTCGGCCGCGTGGTCGATTATGTGCGGATCTCGGTAACCGATCGCTGCGATTTTCGCTGCGTTTACTGTATGGACGAAAAAATGGAGTTCCTGCCCCGCGCAAGAATCCTAACCCTCGAAGAACTGGCCCTGGTCGGCCGCGCTTTTGCCGAACTGGGTGTGCGCAAAATCCGTCTTACCGGTGGCGAACCGCTGGTGCGCAAAAACGTCATCAAACTGATGCGCGACCTGGGCGCCTTGCCCCAGCTCTCCGAACTCGTGCTCACCACCAACGGCTCGCAGTTGCAAGAGATGGCATACGACATCCGCGCGGCGGGCGTGCGCCGCATCAATATCAGTCTTGACTCCCTCGACGCTGAGCGTTTTCGCCGCTTGACGCGTGTTGGCGACCTGGCGCAGGTGCTGCGCGGGATTGACGCCGCACTGGCTGCTGGCTTCGAAAAAGTAAAATTGAACGCCGTCATCCTTAAACATCGTAACGACGATGAAGTGGTGGCGCTGGTCGAATTCGCGGCGGCACGTGGTATGGACATTTCTTTCATCGAAGAAATGCCGCTTGGCACCATCGGCGATCACGATCGGGCCGAGGCCTATTATTCCAGCGACGAGATCCGCGCTGATTTGGAAAAACGGTTCACATTGTTGGCCACTACCGAAACAACCGGTGGGCCATCCAAATACTATCGTCTGGCGCAAACCGGCACGCGGGTGGGCTTCATTTCACCCCACAGCCACAATTTTTGCGGTGACTGCAATCGTGTGCGCCTGACCGCCGAGGGCAGCTTGCTGCTGTGCCTTGGCCAAGAACACTCGGTTGACTTGAAACAGGTCATGCGCAGCCAGGCGGGCAACCTCGACGCGCTTAAACAGGCAATCGTCGGCAGTATGGCCATCAAACCACTCGGCCATGATTTTGATCTGCGCGCCCAGCCCCTGATTTTCCGCCACATGAGTCACACGGGCGGCTGATACACGCCGTCGTGAAACAAGCGGCCAGGGTGACGACTGGGGACGAGCGCGCCGCGTCCGGCATCATCATTGCCGAGTTGGTTACCGGTTGTATCCTCGCAGGGGGTTTTGGCCGGCGTTTGGGTGGCATCGACAAAGGCTTGGTACCACTGGCCGGTTTACCCCTGGTGGCCCACGTCGTTGCACGCTTTGCACCCCAGGTCGATACGCTGCTGATGAGCGTCAATCGCAATCACGCCCTCTATCGCGCTCACTGTCCGCAGTTGGTGAATGACAGCGTCGCTGATGCGGCCGGACCGCTGGCTGGCATCGCCGCTGCCCTGGCGATAACCCGCACGCCGTGGCTGGCGGTCGTGCCTTGTGACAGCCCTTTCCTGCCAACAGGATTGGTCGCCACCCTGAAACGCGCTATCACGCACAAGACAGCAGATATCGCCGTCGCGCGCACTGCCGACGGACTGCAACCGGTGTTTGCGCTGATCGCAACGTCGCTGACGAGTTCGCTGCTGGACTACTTGGCCCAGGGGGGTCGCAAGACCGACACCTGGTACGCACAGCATGCGCTGGTCGAGGTCGACTTCGAACACGAGCGCAGCGCGTTCATCAACATCAATACACACGCTGACCTGACCGCTGCTGCATTACGCTTGCAGGCGCAATAAAACACGAGCGTACGCGCCGCAGTTGGATGTGCCGACTATCATTTACATAAGCGCGCAATTCACCACCAAGCCCAAGCTGCGGCGGTCAGGCTTGCGCTGTCACGGTATAAGGACACAGGATGGACGATGGTCATACGCGATCCCAGTTGTGAAGACGATTCTGATCCCGATTCGCTAAATTGCGATGAGGCCCTCGCGCGCATTCTTGCGCAGGTCGCCCCTGTCAGCGGCTACCAACGGCTGAGTCTGCGCTCGGCCTTGGGGCGTGTGCTTGAACAAGCGCTGTATTCACCCTTCGACGTGCCGGCCCATACCAACTCGGCAATGGATGGTTATGCGCTGAACGCCAACGATCTGCCGGCGAGTGGCAACACGCGTTTGCGGGTGATCGGCAGCGCATTCGCTGGGCGCCCATTTGCCGGTCAGACCGCTAGCGGCGAGGCAGTGCGCATCATGACCGGGGCGGCGATGCCCGCCGGCACCGACATCGTCGTTATGCAAGAACATGCCACGCGCGACGGCGATCATGTGTTTATCGATGGCCAGCACAAACGCGGACAAAACGTACGTGCCGCCGGGGAGGATCTAAAACGAGGCCAGCAAATATTCCAGGCCGGGCGCCGCGTTGTCGCACCGGATCTCGGCATCATCGCGTCCCTGGGCATCGGTGAGGTGACAGTGCGACGGCGTGTACGCGTTGCGTATTTTTCTACCGGTGATGAATTGCGCTCGATAGGCGAGGCCCTGGGACCCGGTGAGATCTACGACAGCAATCGTTACACACTCTATGCCATGCTCAAGCGCACTGACGTTGAGATCATCGACATGGGCGTGGTGCGTGATACGCGTGAAGCGGTCGAGGCGGCTTTACGCGAAGCCTCGCAAGTTGCAGATGTTGTCATTACCTCCGGTGGCGTGTCGGTTGGCGAGGCTGACTATATTAAGGAAGTACTGAGCGCCATCGGTCAGGTGCGCTTCTGGAAAGTAGCAATGAAACCTGGCCGTCCGCTGGCATTTGGCACGCTCGGACAGGCGCGCTTTTTCGGACTGCCGGGCAATCCGGTGTCGGTGATGGTGACCTTCTACCAGTTTGTGCAGCCGGCGTTGTTCAAAATGGCGGGCACCGCTGCCAGCACACCACTGGTACTCAAAGCCCGCACGACCGCGGTACTGAACAAGCGTCCGGGTCGCACCGAATTTCAGCGAGGTTTTCTGTCGCGCGACGCGCTCGGCGAGCTGCGTGTGACAGCCACCGGCGACCAAGGCTCAGGCATATTAAATTCGATGGCGAGTGCCGACTGCTTTATCATTCTCGGCATGAATACCGGCCGGGTCGAGAGCGATACTCTGGTTGACGTGCAGCCGTTCCAGGGCTTGTTTTAGCTGCGTACAGGGATCAATCCGCGGCGCGGGCTCAGATGGTGATCTGCATACCATCGTAGGCCACCTCCCAACCCGCTGCTTCCACCTGCGCGCGTTCAGGCGTGTCGGCAATCAGAATGGGATTGGTGGTGTTGATGTGAATGAACACACGACGCCGCACCTGCAGCCCGGCAAACGCAGCAAGTGTGCCCTGCGGACCCGAGACGCTCATATGCCCCATGCGCTGGCCGGTTTTAACGCCCACGCCATCGCGGATCATCTCGTCGTCGGTAAACAAGGTGCCGTCGAAAAACACCAAATCGGCGCCGCGTAATCTGGCTTGCAGCGCGGGTGTCATGTGTGCGCATGCGGGG
The DNA here is from genome assembly GCA_043756885.1 of Pseudomonadota bacterium. Classification (GTDB taxonomy): domain Bacteria; phylum Pseudomonadota; class Gammaproteobacteria; genus JADJYF01. Next base: position 5,100 of record JAYUQF010000347.1, on the reverse strand, counting down.
ATGTAGTAAAACCGCCCACCCTGCGCACTGCGCACTTCGAGCGCGATGGTGTCTTCTTCGACGGTGCCAAAATTCGCGCCACGGGACGCATCTTCCAGCCACAGCGCAACTTTGCCTGGCACTGCGAAGGGCACCACGCTGATACCCAAAACGCGACCATCGGGGTGCGCCAGCATGCAGGCCTGTTCCAGCGCGATGGCCTCACGCACAACAAAATCGGGATTTAAAACATTGAAGATGGAGTTGGCCGCCAACACCGATAACACGCGCTGGGTGGCATAAACCCGCAACGGTTGCGACTCGCGCAGATTGAGCAGACCGGCAACGTGGTCTACATCGGCATTGGTCAACAGCACGGCTTTGATGGGGCTTTCGCGCAGCGCATGCTGTGGCTGCAGTGCCGGCGTGCTGTTGATCTGCTGACGCAGATCGGGCGATGCGTTAAACAATACCCACTGTGCACCGTCTGCGCTGACCGCGATCGAAGACTGTGTGCGCTGCGGCGCTGCCACATCGCCGGCACGCGCACGCCGTGAGTTGGGGTGATTGCAGTTCCACTGCGGATAACCACCGCCGGCGGCTGAACCCAACACTCTTATTTGCATGGTGCGCAGCTCCCGTTCACTGCTTGAAATCAGCCGAGCTACCCGGCGTATTGTTCGTTACCCAGCGTGCCCCGCTGGCGCTTTGTTCCTTTTTCCAGAACGGCGCAGTCGATTTCAGTTCTTCCATCACCGCGCGACACGACTCAAACGCATGGGCACGATGGGCGGACCAGGTTGCGACCAGAACAATCGGATCGCCCGGTCGCACTTCACCTACCCGATGAACGATCAGGACGTCATCCAAGGCCCATTTGTCCATGGCCTCGGCCGCAATGCGTTCGAGGTGTTTATCTGTCATGCCGGGATAATGCTCGAGCGTCATGGTCGCGACTGACTCGCCGTCGTTGAAGTCGCGCATTGAGCCAACGAAGCTGGCCAAGGCGCCGATGCTGCGCAGGCGCGCGCCGAGGGCATCTTGATGGATACGGATCTGCGCCCACGGATCGAAAGCTTCAGGGCAAATCAGAATGCGCATTCAGCCACCTGTGACCGGCGGGAAATAAGCCACCTCGTCCTTGTCACTAAGCATTTGCTCGAGTGTGCAGTAGTCATGATTGACTGCACATAAGGCCCCATCGGGCAATAATTCACTACCGGTTAAATCGTGCCACACACTTGCCACCGTCATGCCCTGCACGTGGGGACACTCAGCCTCGCGACGACCGACGGAGTCGGCTAGACTGGCAAAAAATCGCACCTTGATTGACATTTTGAAACCTGCGGTCTGCACTCGAAATCAGGCCTTGCATTCTACACCAGCACCCGAGCGCGTTATGGAGCACCGGCGATGGCGGAACTGACCCATCTTGATCAACAAGGCCATGCACGGATGGTCGATGTAGGCGACAAGGCCAGCACCCATCGCCGTGCGGTGGCCAGTGGTCGCATTCTCATGCAAGCCGAGACCCTCGCCCAGATTGCCGCCGGCACCCATAAAAAGGGTGATGTACTGGCGGTCGCGCGGGTGGCCGGCATCATGGCGGCAAAAAAAACACCTGACTTGATCCCGCTGTGCCATCCCATCGCGTTGACCAAAGTCGAAATCGAACTGGTGCTGGAACACCAACCGCCGGCAGTACACTGCCGAGGCACAGCCGAAACCCTCGGCCAGACCGGCGTCGAAATCGAAGCACTGACCGCCGTGCAGATCGCGCTGCTGACGGTTTACGACATGTGCAAGGCCGTTGACCGCGGCATGCTGATCACCGATGTCGGTCTGGATGCCAAATCTGGCGGCCGCTCGGGCAGCTGGGCACGCGTCGAGTAAAACCGCCGCAGCAGATTAAGCGCCGGGCCGGGCTGAGACCGACTAACGCTCAAGCTCGACACAGGTGCAATCGCTCACACCCCGCTATGGGCAACAAACACCACGTTTAGCCTTTGGGTGGCACGTCCAGCTTGGCGTACGCCGATTTCATCGCGTGTATGCCCTCAACGGCGCGCGGGATGCCGCCGTAGATGGTCATCTGCACCATGATTTCTTCGACCTCCACGCGTGTGAGGCCATGGTTGAGACCGGCCGGAATGTGGAACGCAAGTTCGTCCACCCGACTCAGCACGGTCAATATCGAAATCACAATCAGACTGCGGTCGCGCCGATTGAGCTGCGGTCGTGACCACACATCGCCAAACGCCCACTGAAAAGCAATCCGCCCTACCTCGCCCAAATGCCCAATCAAGGCCGCCATGTCGGCCTCGGGATCGGCCTTGGCGCGGCCGGCTGTCAAGGTGCGGCGCACATCCCCCGCCCGCACCCACCGCTCTGCGTCGCTCAACGAGGCGCCCGCTTCGCGGTCTGGAAGTTGTTCGACACCATCGATGAGACGCAGACGCGCGTCGATCACTCGCGACGCCTGCAAGGCCATCGGAAAGCCGGCGTAGGCGGCAACGTGCAGCAAGACCTCTTCAATCTCGCTGCGTGACAAGCCGTTGTTCAAGCCTATCTGGGTATGGATGGAAAGTTCTTCGGTACTGCCGATGGTGCCCAATACAGCCAGCACAATCAGGCTGCGATCCCGGCGACTGAGTTCAGGTCTGGCCCAAACATCGGCCAACACCACGTCGATAGCATAAGCACCGAGGGCGCCGTGGCGACGACGCAAGGTGTCGGCCATCTCTGCTGGGTCCACCGCACCCGCCATCATTTTGTCGAGCATTTCGAGCGCGCGCGCGTGGCGCTGTTCGTAGGTACGTGATTCCATCTTGGGCAATTCCTCTGGTTTGGCGCACGATAAATGGGCCGATTAAGTGCCCGTTGGTGCTGTAAGGTTGTTGCTTAGCATAACGATCGTCGAGGTATCCATTGGGCAGGATGTCGGCACTGGTACGTCGTGCGCTGCGTTGATATATATTGCGAAATTAAGGCCCGGACGAAGGTCGGGGCCAATCCAGGCGCCATCGTGTATCTGGCCGGTGGCCACTCGACGAGTGTGTCCTTCACCATTAAAACTATCTTGGAGATCACCACCATGTCAGCTCGAAAGATCGCTTGTTTTTTGCGCGTCTTATTCGCGACCGCTCTGGGTGTGACCGCGTTTTCTGTGGGCGCCGCAACGCTGCTGATCGATGACTATTCGGATCCCTCTCCGGCCGCCACGATGGTGCAAGTAGGTATCGGCTCACAATATGCGACCGATAACGGTGCCTCGATTCTTGGCGGTGTGCGCGGTGTCAATCTGAATGTGTACATAAACCCGCTAAACAGCGTGTCAGCACTCGCCTCCGGCGGTGGCGCGCTGAGCAGCGCAAGCGGTGTTGCGGCTCGTGCGGAAGTGCTGGCTTTTTATGGTGCCTTCGCCTCGCCGGCAGACAATCCGGCCGTGCAGGGCCCAGCGCTGGCACTCGATGTGCGCCCCTACAGCGCGCTCGCACTCAACTTTAGCGGAGTGTCCACCACGCTGAATATCAACATTACGCTTTACACGCGCAACCCACTCGACTTGTCACAACCGATCTATTACAGCGGTACCGGCTTAAATGTTGCGCCCACTGTTGCGGGTGGCCCAATGTACGCAGAACTGCCTTTGAACTTTGGAGACGGCTTTAATTTTGGCCAGGTGGATGGGATTTTGCTGCTCATCAATCGCGCCAACGGCGCAACCAACGTGTCGTTCAATCTCGACGATTTCAGCTTCGTCACGGCAGTGCCGCTGCCTGGGTCCGGGATGCTCCTGCTGCTGGGTGTTGGCACGATGGTCTTGCGTCGCCGCGCAGTTTGAATTTGGGAAATTCACGGACTACGGTCTCCAAGATCTAACGCCAAACGATCCGGCCGCTTGTCCGCTCGCTGCAAGACCGTCATGACCGGCGACGGCGATGTGGTCCTCCAGCGCAGAAGTCTGAACATTGGTTGCGGCGTAGCGCATCTTTGATGCGCTACGCCGGATGCGCAACTACTTGGGCGTAGCGTTCACGGCGGCGGAGGCCGGGCCATAACCCACCTCGTTCGACCCTCGCACACTGCACTTGTATTGCGCCTGGCTCACCAAGCCCATGACCGTCATCGACGCAGTGGTTTTTTCGAGCGTCTTGATGGGTTTGCCCGCTGCCACGCAGGTCGCCTTGTACTTCGTTACCCGCGCGGTGTAAGCAATAATCGGGAGGGAGCCCGCTTCTTCTGGTGCAATCCACTGCAGACGGATGCGCGAATTGCCGGGGCTCGCTGCAGTGGCTTGCGGCGCACTCGGCGCCGCGCGCCGTGTCCCAATATCCAGTGTGATGGCGGCAGCGCCCGCCTGAGTGCCCAACGCGAGCGGCGCCAAGGTCACGACACTGGGCACGACCACGCGCCGAATTTTGGCTCGGGCTGCGCGGCGCTCTACCTTTCCAAATACTGCGGCGTGAGGTTCACTGGCTTCGCGCAGGTGGCAGCGCGATGTCGTTGACGAGGGTGTTCTCGCTTTCGCGATCGCCGTTGTCGTCGACTGCGCTGGGGTCGAGCAGCGCGGTCCAGGTGTCACCACCATCGCTGGTTTCAAACATGAAACCAGCCGCAAAACTATCTTCAGCTTCATTGGCGACAACCACGATATGGTCGGGGTTCTCGGGATTGGCGTCGATGGCTGCAGCCTGGAAAGTGCCGGTGCCCGGGATGCCGGCGTCGGTGTCGGGGAACTGCACACTGTCGAAGCTCGCGCCGCCGTCAGTAGAGCGCAAGACACCCGGCGCGCTGGCGGCGCCAACCGTCAGCGCGCCGGTCAGACAATCCACCGCCACGTCGGTAACGGCGCGCTCCGCAAAGGGGAACGCACTCACAGGTGTCACGACCGGAGTCTGGCTTGCGAGCGCATCGCGCACCACGTACAAGCCGCCGTTCACCAGGCCCAAGTAGCCGGTGGCGACAAACAGCGTGTCGGCCACGCTTGCCGCCGAGCCGACAGCAGGACAGTAGGCAAGGTCTTGAATGGTGGCGAGCGGCCGCGTTTCATCATTCGAGGTGATGGCCACGCGACTGCCGTAGTCACCGCCGCTCAACGAGCCGCGATGCAGCGCACCC
>JAYUQF010000346.1:0-10484 GCA_043756885.1 Pseudomonadota bacterium | reverse complement strand
ACGGCATGGTGCATGCTTTTCACATCGAAGCGGGTCGTGTCAGTTACCGCAATCGATGGGTGCGTACCGAAAAATTTGAAACCGAGCGGCTCGCGGGCCGCGCGCTGTATGGCACCTTCGGCAATCCCGCCACCAGCGATCCGATGGTCCGCGGCAGGCCCTATAACGTCGCCAACACCAATGTCATCTGGCATGGCGGACGTCTGCTGGCGTTGGAAGAATTCAGCCCGCCCTTTGAACTCGACCCGCGCACGCTCGGATCGCGCGGCGCGTTTAATTTTGCGGGTGGAGTGCGTGGCCCTTTCACCGCGCATCCGAAGATTGATGCCCGCAGCGGTGCTATGCATGCTTTTGCCTATGGGCTTGATGGTGCGGGCTCCACGCGCATGGCCTATTACCACATTGACGCTGGTGGTGGGTTAACACGTAGTGTCGAATTCGACGCGCCCTATGCCTGCATGGTGCATGACTTTATCGTCACCCAGCATTACATCGTGTTTCCAATCTTTCCCCTCACTATTTCGCCGCTTCGTGCACGCCAGGGCGGCCCGATGTTGGCGTGGGAACCGCAGCTGCCAGCCCTGCTCGGCTGTATGCCGCGTGCGGGTGGGGCGGGTGATATCCAGTGGTATGAAGGGCAGGCGTGTTGTGTGTTTCATCCCCTGAATGCCTACGACGACGGCGCTACCTTGACCGCCGACATGCTGCGTTATGACGCCGGCCCGGGTTTCCCCGGGGCCGACGGCAGTGCACCGGATCCGGCCAAGGCGGTAGCGCGATTGGAGCGCTGGCGCTTATCGCTCAATGGCAATACACGCAGCTTCACGACCGAGCGTCTGGACGAACTGGCGTCGGAATATCCACGGCTCGACGAACGCTACGCCGGTCTGCGCCATCGGTACGGATTTTTTGCCACTACCGACGGCGAGCAGGGCCGCGCCGCGGTATTTGATGAACTTGCGCGCTACGATTTCGAACGTAACGTTAAAGAAACATTTCGGGTGCCGCAGGGGGATTTTGTCTCCGAGCCCATATTCGTAGCTCGCGCTCAACATGCGCGCGAAGGCGATGGGTATGTATTGGCCGTGGTTTACCGCGGTGCGCAAGGACGCAGCGATCTGCTGGTGCTCGATGCAGAACAATTGTCAGCCGGTCCACTCGCAGTGGCACGGCTGGAGACCCGGGTGCCGTTCGGTTTTCACGGCAATTGGATGGCGGCTGAATAAAAAAAGGGACAAAGCGCCACAGGGATGCTGGCACACACACGATCAAGTTTCCCCATTCGAAGGTCTCTATGTTCCGCACAAAAGACCATACTCCGCCCACCTTTACAGCCGGAGATGAGCCGTGGTTTTGCCCGAATACGATCAGTACGACGCGGTGGGCCTGGCCAAGCTGGTGCGCAGTGGACAGCTGTCCGCGCGCGAGGTGCTGGAAGAGGCCATTGAGCGTGCAGAGGCTGTCAATCCGGCCCTGAATTTTCTCGCCCATCGTGCTTACGATGTTGCCCGTGCGGCGGCCGATGATCCGCATCTGCCGCGCGGGCCTTTGATGGGCGTGCCGTGGTTGGTGAAAGAGCTCGCCAGTATGTGGGGCGGTCAACCCTTCACCAATACATTGCCTTATCTGAAGAACATGGTCGCGCCGGTCGATGCCTTGCTGGTCGAAAGGATAAAAGCCGCTGGTGTGATCCCCTTCGCCAAGAGCACCTCCCCCGAACAGGGTTGGGCCCTCAATACTGAATCCTCCCTGCATGGCATCACACGCAGTCCGTGGCATCTGGAGCGCACGCCGGGTGGTTCCAGTGGTGGCTCAGCAGCGGCGGTCGCCGCGCGCGTGTTGCCCATGGCCGATGCTTCGGACGGCGGTGGTTCGATCCGCGTGCCGGCGGCGAACTGCGGCTTGTTTGGCCTGAAGCCGGCGCGCGGTCGCATTTCACTTGCGCCCGCCCTGGTTGATTTCTGGTACGGCGGCGCGTCGATACATTGTGTGTCTTTGAGTGTGCGTGACAGTGCCACCCTGCTCGATGTCACCGCCGGTGCGCTCGCCGGTGAACCCTACGGCCTGCCACGACCCGCGCGTGCTTTTGCCGACGAAGTGGGCGCGCCCAGCGGCCGCCTGCGCATCGCCATGGTCACCGACACACCTGCGCACGGCACACCGTTAGACAGTGAAATCAAACAAGCGGTTGAAGAGGCAGGCCGCCTGTTGGAAAGCCTCGGGCATGTGGTTGAGCCGCAAGCCGTACCCTATGACTTCTGGCCCCTGTACAAAACGTACACCGCACTCATCGCAGTACAAACGGCTGCGTTTTTTGATGGTTTAGCAGGCTTGGTCGGACGCAGCGCTACACCGGACGATATGGCGCCCTTGTACTGGAGCATGAGCGCTAAGGGCCGTCGCTTGAGCGGGCCTGAGCACTCCAATCACATTGAATCGATGCGCGCCACCTGTCGCACACTGTTGATGCGCATGGCGGCGTTTGATCTATGGCTTATGCCAACCGTGCCAATGCTGCCGCGCGCCCATGGTTATTACGATATGCAACTCGACGTAGAAACCTACGACAACACGCGGATGGGGCCGGATTGTTGTTATACCGCACCGTTTAACGCGTCGGGCTCGCCGGCGATGTCTGTGCCGATGGGCTGGTCACGGGAGGGGCTGCCTATCGGCGTGCAATTTGTTGCGCGAGATGCCGACGAGGCCATGCTGTTGCGGGTTGCCGCGCAGATCGAAGCGGCGCGACCCTGGCGTGGTCGCAAACCGCCGGTTTGTGCGTGAGGGTTGACGGCGCGACTGTTCAGACGCGTAACCGCGCGTACTCATCGAGGATGGGCAGCACCGTCTCGCGATCGGCCGAGGGCAGGGGCAGGATGCCGCGTGTTGCACCCATGCCGCCGTGTTTTTTCAGCGCTTCGGCTGGTACCGGGCGGGAATAAAACATGCCAAAACTGAGGCTGGCCGGATCGCGACCGATCGTCGTGCAGGCGGTTTCGATCTCGCGCAGGCCACTGGCCACATCGTAGGCGCCACCCAGCGGCATCCATCCGCTGCAGAATTCCGCGACATGGGCGGTGCAGCCTCGCGTCCGCCCCACGGCGTTGCGCGACTGGTAGGGATATGGCTGTGTTCGGGGAACCACGGCGACTCCAGACCACGCGCTTCGACCTCACGCGCCAGTTCGACGGGTTGGATGGATTTGTCGGTCGGGAAAATCATGACCCCGATGTCCATGGTGTACTCCTGTTTTAGAGGCGGTTGTTTGTGGTTGTGATGGCAACAATTGTGCAAGAGTGCGCAACGGGCAACGAGTCAGGGTGTTCATCGCGCGGCAGCGTCGCCACTGGTCCTCGACGGCGTTAGAACGGCGCTGTAGGGTGGCCCGAGCAGCCCCGCCACACTAAAAGAGATTTGCCATGGCGCCTCCAACTCCATTCCGCTATCACGGCCTCGACCATGTGGTGCTCAAGGTCACCGCAATTGAGCCGTCCCTGCACTTCTATATGCAGGTGCTCGGCATGCAGCTGGAGCGCATTATCGATGACTACGGAATTTATCAATTGCGCTGCGGACGCAGCCTCATCGACCTGCAAATCCTGCCGCCTGGGCAAACGCTGGCCGCGCCGGCGGCGCGTGGTGTCGGGCACGTCTGCGTGCTGGTGGATGGTGATATGACGGCAATCCTTGCACACCTTATTGCCCACGCTGTGACGGTTGATGCGGGACCACAGGAGCTCTACGGCGCAACGGGCTTTGGCACGTCCATCTATATCCGCGATCCCGACGGACATCACCTCGAACTGAAAGTTGACCACTGTGATTTTGCGGTGTGCAGTCCGGTCGGCGCTAACCAGGACGGGCTGAGTCGCTCACATTCTTAGCGTAGTTGCGTGAGCGCTGCGATGAGTCCAAGGCCAGCACGCTCATGATCGTTTCGCCCGGGCTGGGCGCAGCCTCGGCACCTCAATGGGCCGTGTGAGCGACAACCCTCTCCTGTCATCTATCTGCCGCTGTTATCCCCGCCAAACTCAGCACAAATCGACGATGCGCGTCCACATCGACCGGCCGATGACGGACCGTCGTAGTCGCTGGATCTGTGCCGAGAAAATTGCCGCCTTTGCGATCGACATGGGGTCGGATCGGTCGCGCGCAAAAACCACCACCACAATTCGGGCACACATTCTCAAGCACGTTTGCCACGCAGTCGCGACAGAAAGTGCATTCATAGCTGCAGATCATGGCGTCGACAGCAGCCGGCGGTAGCGGCGTATTGCAGTGTTCACACGTCGGGCGTAATTCAAGCATGGCGCAGACTCAGCAGGTGATCCGTACCCGGTCAGGATACAACCCGCGCTGGGCGTGTATCCAGATAGGCGTGCAGGCTGTCGGCATGTGGTTTGAACCCGTTTAATGGGTAGTGTTGAGGTGTTTGCTGTTAACCGGTGGTGAGCTCGTGATGTTCGAGCGCTTCGAACGACATCCGCGCGACACCCCGCTGGGGTGAATCGGGTGACAGCCGGTCACGGGCCGAGTCCACGGCCGCAACATAACGTGGCGCCACCACAGCAGCAATGATCCCTTTGCCATCGTACGACCATAAGCCGCTCGCGTTGGATGTGCCAGCGCCTATCCCGAGACCGGTCAACTTGTTACGCTCCACGCAGTTTGCCATCCAGTGGTGGCTAATCCAGGGAGCAGCAGTACGTGTCGGATATCCATCTGCTTGAATACGCCAAAGCCCAGCGTCAGGCCATTATGGTGGCCGCAGATCATCGCCTGGATGGACAGCAGGGCGGGCGCGCGATTGTGAAGTACGTCAGCGCTGCGGTTGACGAGTTGGTGATCGATTTGTGGCAGCGTGTGGCCGGTAGCGCGGCCAGCGGTGTCGATGTGGTGGCGGTGGGTGGTTACGGGCGCGCGGAGTTATGTCCCTATTCAGACTGGGACCTGTTGTTTCTGGTGCCCAAGGCGGTAGATGCCCGCGTTGATGCGGCGATCAAGTCCTTTGCCCAACTGGTGTGGGATAGCGGTGCCCATCTTGGCCACGCGGTGCGCACGGTTGTCGAGGCGCGGAATTTTGCACGCGAAAATCACCACGCCCGCACTGCGTTGCTTGAATCGCGCATGGTGAGCGGCCAAGGTGGGCTCTACAAACAACTCATGCAGAGCAGCGCGCAAAAACACTGGAGCAAACGCCAGCGCATCGAGTTCTGCACCTTGAAACTGGAAGAAAGCTCGGCTCGGCGCCGTGCCCAGGGTGATACCGCGTTTTGCATGGAACCAGAGCTGAAAAACGGCAAGGGTGGTCTGCGCGATGTCAGTACCATTTTCTGGTTATCGATGGCCTGGTACGGGGTGCCGACGGCGCGGGAGTTGATCGGTCAGGGACTGGTTGATGACAACGAATTCAACGGTTTTGTGCGCAGCCGAGACTTTTTGTGGCGGGTGCGCAGTGCGCTGCATCTGCTCACCGGCCGCGAAACCGACAAGTTGCGCTTTGATCTGCAGCCCGAACTCGCGGCGCGCTTCCGCTATCGGGACAGTGAACGCTCGAGCGCCGTCGAGCGTTTTCTGAAAAGTTATTTCCTCAACGTGCGCACCATCGCCGATCTGACCGACATTTTCCTGCTGCATTTTGAAGAGCAGATCCGCCCGGCGGGGCGCCTGCGCCGTCGGCGTAAATTGATGGGTGGCATTGAGGCCTATGGCCGTGAAGTGGGTGTGTACGACGTGCAGATGTTTGCTGCCGATCCGCACAATTTGATCCACATCTTCGTTGAAGCGCAGAAAGAACGGCGTTATCTCAGCAGCCGTGCTTTGCGCATCGTACGCAAACATGCGCGGCTGGTGGACGCCGCGTTACGTGCATCACCAGCGGCCAACCAAATGGTGCTCGCTATTCTGCGCTCACCGCGTAATGTTGCGACCGCGCTGCGACAGATGCACGAAACCGGTGTGCTGGGGCGCTTGATCCCGGATTTCGGTCGTATTACCGGCCACGGCCAGTTTGATCGTTATCACCATTACACCGTCGATGCCCACACCATTCGCGCCATTGATATCCTGCGCGATTTTCGCCTTGATGAAGGGCAGTTCATCACCATGCCCTTGGCGTCGAAGTTGATGTTGGCGCTGGAGCGTCCAGAGTTGCTCTACATTGCGCTGCTGTATCACGACATTGCCAAAGGTCGCGGTGGTGATCATTCCGAGATCGGCGAAAACCTCGCCCGGCGCTTTTGCCGCCGTTTGGGCCTGTCTCATGATGACGGTGAACTGGTGGCGTGGCTGGTGCTGCACCATCTGCGTTTCTCCAAAACTGCCCAGCACTACGATCTCTCCGATGTGGGTGTGATCGCCGACTTCAGCGCTTTTGTCGGCGATCAGGAGCGCCTGATCTATTTATTTCTGCTCACGGTGGCAGACGTGACGGCGGTCGGGCCGGGGGTGTGGACAGACTGGAAGGGCACGCTGTTTGCCCAGTTATTCCGTGCCACCGAAGCGTATCTACGGACCGGCCAGGTATTCCCCGCTGATCAGGCCGAGCGCCTGCAGTCACGGCGCGACAGTGCGCTTGGTCTGTGTTCGCCGGCCGAACGCGACACGATTGCGACCTCGCTGGCGGCGGTGTCCAGTTCGCTCGCCATGCACTTTCCGCCGGCGCGGTTATTGGAGCTGTGTCGACTGTTGCTGCGCGACAGTGGCGCACATCTCGAAGTCAACGAGTCCATGGGCTATACGCGGGTGTTGGCCTGGGGTCATGATCGCCCGAAATTGTTCTCCCATCTGACCGCTGCGCTGGCTAACGCCAATACCAAGGCCCTGACTGCCCACGCCTATGCGTTGCGCGATGGTCGTGTGCTCGATGAGTTTCATATCACCGGCGCCAACGATATCGCCATCAGCGAACCTGAGCAGATGGAACGACTGCGCCGACGCCTGGAGGCCGTGCTGAGCGGTGAAGAGCCGGCAGCAATTAAACGGCCAAGCAAACCGGACGTTTTGATGCAGGCACTACCGGTTCAGGTGCGCAGGCTCGCAGCGGCGGCCAATAGCGTGACCGCCATCGAAGTGGTGGCGGCCGATCGCAAAGGCCTGCTGGCAAGCTTGGCAGCAGCGATCGCCGAGGCTGGTGTTGATCTGCGCGGGGCCAATATCGCGACCTTTGGTGAGAAGGCGGTCGACGTGTTTTTTGTCGCCGACGGTGAGGGCAATAAGCTTGACGACGCACGCACTGAGCAATTGATCACGCTGTTGCATGAAGCGGCGGAATTAGATCCGCGCGCGAGCGCTGCCGCCTGATGGCTGTGCCATGGGCGGCAGTGCTCGATAACACCTTGGCAGGCGGTTATGCTGCCCGCGCATGTTTAACGCGAGCTGGGGGAGGCTGAGCGTGACCATCGTTACTACCATTGAAGATCTGCGCGTATTGGCCAAGCAGCGTATGCCGCGCATGTTTTACGACTACGTCGACACCGGCTCGTGGACCGAGAGCACCTATCGCGCTAATGAAGCCGACTTCAAGCCGATGAAGTTTCGGCAGCGTGTTGCGATCAATATGGAAAACCGCAGTCTACGCACCCACATGATAGGGCAGGATGTAGCCATGCCGGTTGCCATCGCACCGACCGGTTCGACCGGTATGTTGTATGCCGATGGCGAAATACTGGCGGCACGCGCCGCCGAGAAATTTGGCGTTCCTTTTACGCTCTCGACCATGAGCATCTGTTCCATTGAGGACATTGCTGCGCACACCAAGGCGCCTTTCTGGTTTCAGCTTTATGTGATGCGCGATCGGGTATTTGTTGAAGGCCTCATCGACCGCGCCAAGGCGGCCGGCTGCTCGGCGCTCATGATCACGCTCGATCTGCAAATGCTCGGTCAACGCCATCGCGATATAAAAAATGGGCTGTCGACACCGGTCAAACCGACCTTTGGCAATCTGGTTAATCTGGCCCTGCACCCGCGCTGGTGCATGGGCATGTTGGGCACCCAGCGGCGCAACTTCGGCAACATCGTCGGCCACGTCAAAGACGTCAGTAATATCGGCTCGTTGGCGCAATGGACGGCGAGTCAGTTTGACCCACGCTTAAGCTGGGCGGATGTGGAGTGGATAAAAAACCGCTGGGGCGGCAAGTTGATCTTAAAAGGCATCATGGACGTTGAGGACGCGCGCCTCGCCGCCGATAGTGGTGCCGATGCTTTAATCGTGTCCAATCACGGTGGACGCCAATTGGATAGCGCACCCAGTGCCATTGCGGCCCTGCCCGCCATCGCCGCGGCGGTAGGTTCGCGTATCGAAGTGTGGATGGACGGCGGCATACGCTCGGGCCAGGATGTCTTGAAAGCGTGGGCGCTGGGCGCACGTGGCACCTTGATCGGGCGCTCGTTTTTATACGGCCTGGGCGCACTCGGCGAGCAGGGTGTGAGCCGTGCATTGGAAATCATTGCGCGCGAAATGGACTTGACCATGGGCTTTTGTGGCCACACGGATATTCGGCAGGTGGATGACAGGATATTGATCCCCGGCAGTTATTGAGCGCGCTAAGGCATGGGTTTGTACGCCACCGGCGGTGCATAAACCCTCACTTCATCTCAATTTCCCAGCGGTTCTCTTTGTCGCTCAACACGGCACGAACTGCGTCCATCGCAACGGCTACACCCGCTTCGCGATAGGGGTTAAACAAAACACGGCTCGCGAGCTCGACGCCGTTTAAGCGCACGCAGTGCAAGCCAAAACCCTGGGCCCCTACCTGGAAATGGAAACGTGAGGGCCGGCCGGCGATGGGAAAGCTGACTGCCAGGCCGTTGAGTGTGGTGGGCATGACCGGGTCGATATGCAGCGCCTCACCGGCAAATCGCAAGCCGAACAAACTGCGCACCAAGATGGCAATAACCAGCCCTGGTCCGCTGGAATACACCCGCCAGCCACCATCAAACGCGACTTCACCACGCGCTATCCGAGTGTAGTCGTCGTAGGCCGCGTAACGGTCGGCAAACGCTGCATCGGAACTGGAGTAGTAGCAGTTCGAAGGGCGAGGCGTAGCGCCGTTCAGGCGGGTTTCCAAGCCCACTGGATTGACCAGATTCAAGGCCGCAAAAAAAGCCGCTGGTCGACCGGCATAGGCCAGCGCTTCGGCATAACGCAGATGGGCGTGGGTATACATGAGCCCAATCTCGCGACCAAAAAACGCAGCGCTCTCTGCACGTTGAAACAGCGTCATAGTGCCGCCGTGATAGCGCATCGGTTTGTCGAACAGGCGCGCGCCATCGGGGCCCAGCAGATGACGCTCGATGACGTCAAAATGATGGGCGACCTGGTCTGGCGTGAGGATCCCGCTCAGGATGCCGTGGGGAATGGGCAACAGGCTGTAGTGCAGGCCCGTTTGTTGATCCCGTGGGTGCAGCAGATAGTCGTGCGCGCCGTCGGCGGTGGCGTGCATATACCCCGGGATCACATCGTCAACAATCAGCAAACGCTGAAAGTCGGCGGCCACACGCGTGGCCATGGCCCGCAGCTTGGCTGCTTCGGTAGCACGTGTGCCGTGCTCAAGGGCTGCGGCCAGGGTTGTCAACATCTGATAATGCAGGGTCACGGTCCACGAACTGCATAACTCCTCGCGTAGGCGCGGGTCGGCAGGCTGCATGGAATCGTTCCAGTCGCCGTGACCATAAGACACTAATGCGGTGCCGGACAGACATTGTGTTTCGATCAGGGCCAGCGCCCGCTCCACGTGTTGCCACAGGCTCGGCAGGCTGGCGCCATCGCGCACACTGTCCTGATGGAAGGGCAGTGGTGTGTCGAGCAACGGCAGATCAGCACTCGCTTCGAGATAACGCGCGAGCGCCATCAAGGGCCAGAAGATGATGTCACCATGGCTGTCGCCGGCGCGGATCTCGCGCTCACGGGGAAAAAAGGTGAACCATTGGGGCCAATCACCCAGCGCATTCTGGGCGCCAAAAACGCGCAAAAGCAGATCCCGCGCCGGCGCTAACTGGCCGAGCGCCAGTAGCATTTCCAATGGTCCCTGGCATATGTCGCGCGAGCCCCAGCCGCCGCCGGTGAATTGTTCCAGCCCGCGTGGTGCGAGGTAGTGCACCAGCGCGTTGTCGGCAAACCACGGCAGAATTGCCGACCACTGTGCGATTTCTTGTGCATGGTGACTGCTTGCCGGTACGCCGAGTGCAAATGCGCTGGCGAGCCCCACCGGCGTGCCAAGCAAGCACACATCACACACCGCAGCGGTCAGCAGTTCGCCGGTAATTTGAAATTGTGCATGAGCATGTGCTGCCGTGTGCAGGCAAACATAGGGCGTGCCGTGGGCGCGACCATCATCGAACAACCATTCATCACCGCCGCAGCTTTCGATCACCGTGCCAGGCAAGGCACGTAACACAAAACCATGCTGACCAAATCGCGTGCCCACCGCGCTGCCGCTGTGAGCGCGCATCACCACATCGGCGCCGTTGTGCGTGAAGTCCAC
>JAYUQF010000345.1:0-10506 GCA_043756885.1 Pseudomonadota bacterium | reverse complement strand
GCAGCAGGATATTGGGTAACAACGCAGTGGCCTTGATATCGCAACGCAGCCAGCGATTGTCTGGCAGCACAAGTGCAGCGACGCACTCAACACCGGCCTTCACCGTTAAGGGCCGACACATGGCAAAAACCGTTGGTGCAATACCGATGGGAAAGCCGTGTTCGCGTTCGGCTACGCCGCGCGTGACCTGCAGATAGATTGATTGTTCGCCGCCGCCGTTTTCAGCCACCACTCGGTTCAGCAGATCGGCCCATTCGTGATTGTGTAAGGGGTTCGTGATCAGGACTGCGGCCAGGCTACGGTCCAGGCGGGCCAGGTGTTCATCGAGGGCAAAAATACGCCCCCCGCTGGCAATGATGACTTCATAGACAGCGTCACCAAAAATGAAGCCGCGGTCCAACACCGACACACGCGCTTCGCGCAGTGGCAAAAAGTCACCATTCAAATAACAAATACGCGGCGCCGCCATGCTCACTTCAACATCAGCCTGACATCGTCATAGATACGCGAAAAAAATGATCCCTCGGGCACTTCGGCGAGCGCGGCCAACGGCAGTTCAGTAATTTCGCGGTCGTCGAGATTAAGTACCATCTTGCCGAGCAGTTTGCCGGCGGGCACCGGCGCCATGATCGGTTCGTCGAGTTTTGCGACCGCCTTGACGTCCTTGAAGCGCCCGCGTGGCAGGGTCGCCCACACCGCCAGTTTAGAACCGAGCGCGACGGTCTCACTCGCACCGCCCCAGACCTGTGGCTGCGCCACTACCTGCTTCGCTGCATACAACTGCTTGGTCTCGAAAAAGCGATAGCCGTAGTTGAGCAGGGCATAACTGGCCTCGGTGCGCGCGTCATCGGAGGCCGTTCCCATCACTGCCGATATTACCCGCATGCCATCGCGAACCGCTGAGGAGATCAAGCAGAAGCCGGCCGACTCGGTATGGCCGGTTTTGATGCCGTCAACAGTTGCGTCACGCATCAGCATGCGATTGCGATTGTATTGGCGTATGCCATTGAAGGTGAATTCTTTGACCGCCGAGCGCTGATATTCTTCAGGGAACTCGCGGATCAGCGCCGCCGACAGCGTGGCCATGTCACGGGCGGTGGTGTAGTTATTCGGGTCGGGCAGCCCGGTGGCGTCGGAAAAGCTGGTATTGCTCATGCCGAGTGTTTTGGCGTGTTTGTTCATGAGGCCGACGAATACTTCTTCGCTGCCCGACACGTGCTCGGCCAGCGCCACGCTGGCGTCGTTGCCGGACTGGATGACGATGCCGTTGAGCAGCATATCGACCGACACGGTTTTACCGATCTCAAGAAACATGCGCGAGCCTTCCATCTTCCAGGCCTTTTTGCTGATAGTCACTTCGTCCTCCAGCTTGATCAGACCGGCCTTGAGAGCGTGGGACGCCGCGTAAACAGTCATGATCTTGGTCAGGCTGGCAGGTTCAACGCGCTCGTCGGCATTTTTTTCCGCCAATACTGCGTTGGTACGGTAGTCCACCAGGATATAGGATTTGGCATCGACAGACGGTGCAGGCACAACGCCGGCAAGCGCGCCGGCTTGGCTTTTTGTGGCAGCAAATGCGCATGCGAGTAACAACACGGCGCTCGGCAACACACGTGCGCTGCGCGCGATAAGGAATAGGAGGTTATCGTGGTGCATTGTTCAATTCGAAATGAAGTGGTGTTGAGTAATGCCGAGCTTCTTCAGAGCGGCGACCACTTGGTCAGCGCGCTCGGTTGAGGGCAGCGGCCCAATCTGGACGCGGTAAAATACCCTGTTGTTGCTGCTGATTTCACGTATCTCGACGCCGGTCGTGATCACCGGCACCAGTTGCCGGGAGATTTTTTCGGCATTACCACGTTCCGCGTAGGCGCCGATCTGCAGATACATGCCACTCAAGGTTGGTAGTGACGGTGTTGGCGCCACGGGCGCAGCAGCACGTTCAGGTGCGGGCACGCTGGTTGCCGGGGCTGGAAATGGGCCGAGTCGCGCTTCATCGCTGACCTGGCCGTGTTCATCCAGCGCGCGAATTTCGACAAAGGCCGTGCCCTTGGCCACCACGCCGAGTTTCAGCGCCGCAGCATAGGACAAATCGATGACCCGGTTATCTGCAAATGGTCCCCGATCGTTGATCTTGAGTGTAGCGGTGCGGCCGTTATCGAGATTTGTGACCTGCACGAAGGTCGGCAACGGCACTTGTTTGTGAGCACCGGTCATACGATACATATCGTAAATTTCGCCGCTGGACGTGCGTTGGCCGTGAAAGGGATTGCCATACCAGGATGCAATGCCGCGTTCAGTAAACCCCGCCGAGGTGCGCAGGGTGTAATAACGCTTGCCGTGCACCACATAACTTTCGGGATTGCCGTAGCGGCTGCGTGCTTGTTTGCTGGGCACCGCGTCAGGAACATTGTGTGGATCGAAACCATCGCCGCCGCCGCGCAGTCCGCCGCAACCCGATACGAGTACGCACACCGCCAACGCAAAAATGATCTTCAGGCCAGCTTGTCCCACCCAGCGCGGCGCACGATCAACGACTGGGTGCACCGTGCAAGTTGCGGATTTCTTCGGCCAGTTGGGCAACAGCCATGGCGTATTTCACGCGCGGGTTGTAGCGACTTATGACGTAGAAGTTGGTGTAACCGACCCAGTATTCCTGGCCAGCTCTACCTTCGAGCTCAAACAACGCAACTTCCTCGTCGGGATTGTCATTGCGTTGCAGCGGCACAACGCCCGCCGTGGTGAGATCCATGAGTCGGAATTCGGGCTTAATCGTGGTCTTAAGGAATTGGTCGGGCTCGATGTCGCCCACGCGCGCGCGCGAGATGACCGCGCCAGCCTGCCGCCAGCCATGCTCGTGCAGATAATTGGCCACGCTGCCGATGGCATCGTCCGGGTCCTTCCAGATATTGCGCTTGCCGTCGCCGTCGAAATCTACCGCCAGCCGGCGATAGCTGTCGGGCATGAACTGCGGCATGCCCATGGCGCCGGCATAAGAACCGGTCAAATTCAGCGGCTCGAGATTATCTTCACGAGCCATAAGCAGGAACTGCTCAAGCTGGGTGCGGAAAAAAGCCCCGCGCGCAGCGTTGTTGCCTGGATAATGGAAGGCCAGTGTCGACAAGGCATCGATGACACGATAACTACCGACGTTCTGGCCGTAAGACGTTTCAACCCCAATGATCGCAACGATGACCTCCGGTGCAACACCGTAGGTCGCAGCTGCACGACTCACCGACGCTTCATTCGTACGCCAAAACCCTGCGCCTTCGCGAATGCGCTTGTCGGTGATAAATAGCGCGCGGTATTGATACCAGGGCTTAACCTTCTCGGCTGGTTTAGCCATCAATTCAATGATCCTGTCCGAGCGGCTGACATGGGTGAAGGTGTTGTTGAGGGCGTCAACATCGAAGCCGAACTTCTGGTTCATGTGGTCGATGAAGCTCCGCACCGATGCGGTGTCGAGCGGCGCCGCTGGCGCGTCGCTGGCGACGCCCAGAAGCAAATAGGATATGGCGAGTAGGAATCTTCGCATTCGGCTGAGAAACAAGCGCTGACGCTCAGGTTTCAGAAATAAATTTTCTATGCGTTTGGATGGACATGAGAATACCGAAACTGACCAGGATAGTCACGAAAGATGTCCCACCGTAGCTGACCATAGGCAGCGGCACACCCACCACGGGTAGAGCACCGCTAACCATGCCCATATTTACAAATATGTAGATAAACAGGGTCATGGTCAGACTCGCGGCGGTTAATCGCCCGAACATTTCCTGTGCTTCCATCGCGATGCGCATGCCGCGCACCAGTATCAACGAGTAGGCAAGCAACAGCACAATCACGCCGATCAGACCAAATTCCTCGCAATACACAGCGAAAATAAAATCTGTCGCCCGTTCTGGAATGAATTCGAGGTGAGACTGTGTGCCGTTGAGCCAGCCTTTGCCATAAATACCGCCTGAACCTACCGCAATACTGGCCTGAATGATGTGATAGCCGGTGCCCAACGGGTCTTTGGCCGGGTCGAAAAGCGTTAATACCCGTTGTTGCTGGTATGAATGCATCGACAACCAGCCAAACGGTGCCGCAATGATGCCGAGCAATGCGCCGTTACGCATGAAGCGCCAACTTATACCACCGAAGAACAGTACAAATAGTCCCGACGCGGCAACCAGAATGGCAGTGCCCAGATCGGGCTGATCGATGATCAGCAGCGCCGGCACCAGCACCACGGCCAATGCCACCAAGGTTGTGTGTAACCGCGGGGGCAGGGCTTTTTCGGCCAGAAAACCCGCAACCGTGAGCGGCACCGCCAACTTCATAATTTCCGAGGGCTGAAAGCGCAGAATGCCAAAATCCAGCCAGCGTGTGGCGCCGCGTCCTTGGCCGACGGCCAGCACCAGTACCAGCAGTAACGTGCCGATCACATACAACACGGGCGCCCAACGTGCGAGGCTGCGCGGTGAAACTTGCGCAACGGCAATCATCGCGCTCAGCCCGAGCAGGATACGCATCCCTTGTTTGATGACGACCTCGAGAGACTGATCAGCGGCGCTGTACAACACCACCAGGCCCAGCGCGGACATCACCAGAACGCTACCGAGCAGGGGCGCATCGATATGCAGACGGTAGAGTAGATTTGGCGTCCTAATCATTGTCGGGCTGTGGCGCTACGCTCTCGATAGGGGCTGTCGTTGTCGCGGCAGTGTCGCTCCCGGTAGGCAACGTCGGTTGCGCGACTTCGACGGGCACCGTCGCTTCGAGGGTTTGTGTCTGGTGATCGTGGCTATCGTTAGCGATGCCAGCGCTGCTGTTCACTGGCGCCTGTGCAGCTGGCTCATCCCTGAAATAATAATCGATCAGTCGGCGGGCGATGGGCGCCGCTGTGCGGCTGCCGCCCCCACCGTGTTCAACAACGACGGCGATCGCGATGCGCGGCGCAGTGACCGGCGCAAAAGCGACAAACAGCGCATGGTCCTGGAGATGCTCCGGCACGCCTGAAGTTTTGGCTTTCTGCCCCTGCGCAATGCGATAAACCTGGGCGGTGCCGGTTTTGCCAGCAAAACGCACTGGCGAGCCGATACCACTCTTGTGCGCCGTGCCGGTCCTGGCGTTCACCACATCGTCCATTCCTGTGATCGCAGCATCCCAGTAGCTGTCTTTTGCCAAAACCACAGAAGGCCGGCGGTATACATCCGGCATTAAAACTTCTGCGCTACCCGGGTTTGTTATCCGACTCAAAAAATGGGGTGCCGAGGCGGTCCCGCGGGTCGCGACAATGGCCGAGGCGTAGGCCAGTTGCAGTGGTGTGGCGAGCATAAAACCCTGGCCAATGCCGGCAATCAGAGTTTCGCCGGGGTACCACGGTTGTTTACGCGCTCTCTTCTTCCATTCCGGTGAAGGCAAAAGGCCCGATGCTTCGCCCGGTATATCAACGCCAGTCTCGGTACCGAGACCAAATTTCGAGAGCATTTCGTGCAACCGGCGAATACCGAGATCATGAGCGAGGGTGTAGTAGTAGACATCGCACGAATGGGCAATTGAGGACTTCAGATTGACGTTGCCATGCCCGGTCCGCAACCAGTCGCGATACTGATGAGGATCTCTCGCCAGTGTGTACCACCCGGGACACCAAGTGGTCTTCTCAGGCGTTCGGACACCAAATTGCAAGCCAGCTAACGCAACCAGCGGTTTGATGGTCGATCCTGGCGGGTACTGCCCCTGCAGCGCACGATTGAACAACGGTCGATTGGGGGAAGTACTCAAGGCTTGGTAGAGCGAGCGACTGATACCGTTCACAAATGCGTTAGGGTCATAGGCCGGATTACTGACGAAGGCCAGCACCGCGCCTGTGTTGGGATCCAGGATCACAATTGCGCCACGATAAGTACCCAACGCCGCGATCGCTTGTGTCTGCAACCCCGCATCGACTGTGAGGTAGACGTCACTGCCAGGCACCGGTGGCGTACGTTCGACGACGCGCAAAATACGGCCCTGGGCGTTGACTTCGACTTTCTGGTAACCGACCTGCCCATGCAGGATTTTTTCGCGGGATTTTTCTACTCCCATTTTGCCGATGTGAGTGGTCGAGGCATAGTTGGATTGTTCGATGTTCGCGAGATCCGATTCGCTGATACGCCCGACGTAGCCGATGACATGGGCAAAAGCTTCGCCCAGTGGATAGTGTCTCGCGAGTCCGGCTTCGATGCCAAACCCAGCAAAACGAAAGCGATTCACCGAAAAAGTCGCAAGCTCCTCAGGACTCAAATCACCTTTGAGGGTGACACTTTCGAAGCGACGCGCAAATTTTAACTGTTTCTTGAACTGTTCAAGATCGTCGTCAGAAAGCGTGAGCATGTCGCGCAATTCGTGCAACGCGTTATCGATATTAATGACATTCTCCGGCACCACGGTCAGCGAGAAAGACGGTCGATTTTCGGCCAGCAAGGTCCCGTCGTGACTGAAAATCAAGCCTCGCGGTGGACGCAGTGGCAATATCTTCAAGCGATTGTCGTGAGAAAGAGTCGTGAAATGATCGTGATTGACAACTTGCAAGAAGAACAAACGCGCGAGCACCACCAAAACCAGTAGTCCCATGACTAAACCGGCAAGTAACACACGATTGAAGAATAAGCGGCGCTCGCGGCCGCCGTCTTTGAGCGTCGGCAGGTGTTTCACGAACACATCCGTGTACGACTCGACAAGCAGGCGGTCATCGTTGTGCGCCTACAGGAAATGTCCACCGAGCACGCCGTCCTCGCGCGTTTGCAATCAAGCATTAGCCAACTCGCGCCCGGCGTCTGACGTCGCGCAGAATGATGTAGACCCAGGGCCACAGCACCGCCGTGCTGATTGCACCGAACAGGTAGCTGAAGTTGTAGCTGACTGAACCTAGCAATTTGTAAACCCACAACATGCTAAGCAGATAGACGAACACGATGGTGCCAACAACTATCGCTTGTTGCACCAGCCGGAACACTCGCAGGCGCTGGTGATACTGCAATACGACATAAGCGACGAAGGCCAGGCCGAAGGCGTGCTGACCCAGGATAGAGCCATGCATCACATCAAGAGTGAGCCCGATCAGCCAGGCCGTAATGACGCCTACGCGCTCAGGCAAGGCCATGCACCAATAAACCAGCACCATGGCTATCCAGGCTGGGCGCCACGGCAATGCCCATAACGGCAGTGGCATTGCAGTCAGCGTGAATGCAATGACAATACTAAGCGCAATGACCCAGATGCGATGCGGTTTGTCCATGCGCTTGGTCTGCGCTATTCGGACACGGAGATACGCTCTTTCCCGATGTCGTGGGCCTGCGGACCGACCAACATCACCTCGCGCGAGTGCCCGACTTTGGCGGTTGGCTCGACGACGATAGTGGCGAACGCATCACCTGGTTTGAGACTCACGGCTGTAACCCGCCCCACCGGATAACCCGCAGGGAAACGCCCGCCCAGACCAGAAGTCACAACCAAGTCACCTGCTTTGATGTCCGCGTTGATCGAAATGAAAGAAAGATTGAGTTCGTCCGGCAAGTCGCCACCTACGGCAATGGCTCTTAAGCCCGTGCGATTGAGCAACACCGGCAAGGCATGACGCTGGTCAGTAATAAGCAGGCCGGTGCTCGAATACATGCTGACATTGGAAACCTGACCGATGACGCCGTATGCGTCCAGCATCGGTTGACCAACAAACACGCCTTGGTTGGAGCCTTTGTCGAGCACGATCTGTCGCGCCGAAGGCGAGGTCTCTATGGCCAGCACGTCTGCTACGACCACTTGCTGCTCAAAAGCGGACGAGGAATCAAGCAGCTTACGCAGCCTTTGGTTCTCGCTTTCGAGCGCCAGATAACGCTGGGTCTTGACGCTCAGCAATTGGTTCTCGGTATGCAGACGCTCGTTTTCCTCAAGCAGCGCGCGTCGGCCGCGTAAATCGTTCATCACCTCAACTGCACCTTGTACCGGGGCGTTGACGATGTACTGCAATGGGTAGACCACCACCGCAAGAGCCGCACGCAACGAAGATAGATGGGAATTTGCGTGATCTATCGAGATACTCAAAAAAGACAGAATCGCGCACGCGGCGAAGCGCATCGTCGGCGAGGGCGTATTGATGAACAGAGGTTTGATCGTGGTTTCCCCCGTCGGTCGTCCTAGTCAGTCTACTCCAGAGCCAGCACCTCGGGCCCGTGTTCTTCGATCATCTCAAGGATCCGCCCACCACCACGCGCAACACATGTCAGGGGATCTTCCGCGATTATCACCGGTAGGCCGGTTTCTTCCATCAACAGACGATCGAGATCCTTCAGCAATGCACCGCCACCGGTTAGCACCATGCCACGCTCAGCGACATCGGATCCAAGTTCCGGCGGGGTTTTTTCCAAGGCGGTTTTCACTGCCTCGACGATGCCGGCCAGCGGCTCCTGCAGCGCTTCGAGGATCTCGTTGCTGTTGAGGGTAAAGCTGCGTGGCAAGCCCTCGGCGAGATTGCGGCCTTTAATCTCTATCTCGCGCACTTCGTTGCCTGGATAGGCGCAACCGATTTCAAACTTGATGCGCTCAGCGGTGGCGTCGCCGATCAGGCTGCCGTAGTTGCGCCGTACGTAGTTGATGATGGCATCGTCAAAACGGTCGCCACCGATGCGTACCGAGGCCGAGTAGACGATCCCGTTCAACGAAATCACTGCTACTTCGGTGGTACCACCGCCGATATCGAGCACCATCGAGCCACTCGCGTCACTGACCGGCATACCGGCGCCGATCGCGGCCGACATAGGCTCCTCGATCAGATAAACTTTGCTCGCTCCCGCGCCTTGCGCCGACTCTCTGATCGCGCGCCGTTCGACCTGAGTGGAACCACAAGGCACACAGACCAGCACGCGCGGACTGGGTTTGAACAATTGGTTACCGTGCACCTTGCGGATAAAGTGCTGGAGCATTTTTTCGGTAATGGTGAAATCGGCAATCACACCATCCTTCAAAGGACGAATAGCCTCGATATGGCCCGGTGTGCGGCCGAGCATACGCTTGGCTTCGAGCCCTACTGCCGCAATCGATTTGGCACTATTTGGATCGCGACCCCGACGGATGGCGACCACCGAGGGCTCGTTCAGGACTATGCCTTTGCCTCGGACATATATCAGCGTATTTGCGGTTCCCAGGTCGATCGACAGATCATTGGAAAACATTCCGCGCAGCATGCGAAGCATTAATTTTGTGCCTCTTCAAATTCAGGGGGCATCCGGGCCGCGACGACCAGTCGGAGTGCGCGTAAAACCGTGCTGGGTAGCGGGTGGGGCGGCACGCGGTCGTGCGCTATGTTCTACGACAGCTAGCGGCGCAAAACAGCCCATCTCCCCGCTGTTCGCAGTGTAAAATGGTCGGGCAATGTAACAGTGCACTGCCCCTGAGGCAAGCGAGCCACAAGACCAAAGTTCTTTCTAATCAACAAAATAATTGAGATTTGTACATGGCGATTAGCAATGACGAAGTGCGCGCGATGGCGAAACTCGCGCGCTTGGCCATCGAGCCCGACGACGTTCCAGGTTATGCCGAGCAGCTATCAGGTATCCTCGCCTTCGTCGCGCGCATGGACGAAATCGACACCACTGCGATCGAGCCCTTAGCCCATCCCCTGGACTTGAGCGCTCGATTGCGGCCGGATGTAGTGTCCGAGAGCGACCAGCGCGAACTGTTTCAAAGCCTGGCACCGGAGGTCGAGAGAGGCCTGTATCTGGTGCCAAAAGTGATCGAGTAGCTTATGGTCGATTCCTTCCCACGCAGCATTGCACAACTGGCCGACGGCTTGGCTCGGGGCGATTATTCGAGCGTCGAACTGACTCGACACTACCTCGGGCGGATCGCAGCTCTCGACCCGCAACTCAACAGCTTCATCACCGTATGCTCGGAGCAGGCGATGGCCGAAGCCGCCGCCGCTGATACCAGCCGCGCAGCGGGCAGGGCTGGACGACTGACCGGCATTCCCTACGCCAATAAAGACATCTTTTGCACACGCGGCGTGCGTACCAGTTGTGCTTCGCGCATGTTGGACAACTTCATTGCCCCTTACGACGCTACAGCGGTTGAAAAGCTGCGTGGAGCGGGGCTGGTCATGCTCGGCAAGACCAATATGGACGAATTTGCCATGGGTTCGTCCAACGAGAGCAGTTATTACGGTCCCGTTGCCAATCCCTGGGACTTGACGCGTGTGCCGGGAGGCTCTTCCGGCGGCTCGGCCGCTGCGGTGGCGGCAGGCTTGGCGCCAGTCGCGACGGGCACCGACACGGGCGGCTCAATCCGCCAGCCTGCAGCGTTTTGCGGCGTGAGCGGCATCAAGCCTACCTACGGCAGGGTCTCCCGCTACGGCATGATCGCTTTTGCCTCGAGTCTCGACCAGGGCGGACCGATGGGTGTCAGCGCCGAGGATCTCGCGCTACTGCTGAACGTAATGGCGGGCTTCGATCCGCGCGACTCGACGTCCATCGAACGACCCGCCGAGGATTTTGC